>CALIEP010000348.1 GCA_938022345.1 uncultured Actinomyces sp. | reverse complement strand
CTTGGAATGGTCGAGTCTATTGCCGCGATGCTTGCTGAACTTGCCGGGCGAAGTGCGAGCCGCGTGCGCCCGAGCGCTCCCGCTCCCGATCGTGCCTTCACCGTCGACCTGATTCTTCAGGGAACTCAAGACGATTGCGAGGCGCACCGTCATCACCTCGATACCTTAAACGCCCGCTACTCGTGGATCTGCCAGTCTGACCTTTTCGGACTGGGAGAGTTGCGCTTCCATATCGATACTGCCGCGCCTCTTTCTGTTCGCCCGCACCGAGGACGCACCCTGCGTTTCCACGTCGCCGATGCGCGGCCTGACTAAACGATTGGTATTGACACTTTGGCCGATGGCGTGACGCACCGCGGGATCCGACTCTTGGAACGTCAACCGATCCGCCGAGTCGAACGCGCTGCGGTAGTGGCATGCACTCGCATCCCCGGAATGGTTGAAGACCTTGCGCTGTGCGGTGCTCATGTGTTCCTTAACCCCCAACTTGAATATATCGAAGCCCTGGTCCAACCCGCTCGCTGCGCCTCCAGTGGCGTGGAATTGATCGTTCCAAGTGATCGTGACTGTCTAGCTCTGGCGCAGAGGATTAGCGTTTCTTACGAGCGTTTGGGTGCAGAATCGGAACTCAGCGTACTCATCGCCTCGTCGCACAATGAATTGGAGGCGCTCGCGGTTAGTCGCGCCTGCGCCCCCCTTTTCGTTCCCCAACCGGGGGGACGGCAAGTAGCTCCAAGGCTGCGCGCGCTTGTCGAAGAAAACGCACAGAGCGCATTGCTCGCCCAACATTCCAGGCCGATCGAAGCGGATTGGCAAGTCGAGGACATCTCACGTGCTGTTCAAGAACTTATCTCCTACGCTCCTTCTCGGTGGGCTCTCCTCGCCGGTAGTGAAGACTCAGGCACTCTTATCGCCGTGCTGCGTCAGCTCTTGGATGGATTAAACCTGGAAGTGAGCGGTGCAGACCTTGAGGTCATTGACGCTTCCCCCCAGGCGCATTCTCTTGTTCAGGCCCTGTCGTGAATCCGCTTGAAACCCCGCTGAATCTGCGCCTTCCTGCCAAGCTCGCGAAGAAACTCGAGAAGGCGGGGATCAATACTGTCGGAGACCTGCTTCTTGAAGCGCCGAGACGGTACTACCACTGGGGTGCGCTGACCCCCATGCATATTTTGCGCAGCGGTGAAGACGTCACAATCTTGGCGGAAGTCGTCAGCACTCGCCTGATCCCGAATCGCTCGCGGGCAGGAGTACGCCTCGAAGTGCTCCTCACGGACGGTACAAGCAGATTAGTGCCACCTTCTTTGCTGCAAATCCCTACAAGCTCAGTG
>CALIEP010000347.1 GCA_938022345.1 uncultured Actinomyces sp. | reverse complement strand
CGATTTTTGGCGACGGCTCATTACTTTTTATTTTCGTGACCGCAGTGACGGGCTTTATTTTGATCCTTGCGGCAAACACCGCTTTCAACGGCTTCCCAACCCTGGCCTCGGTTCTTTCGCGTGACTCCTTCCTGCCTCGTCAGCTCTACAAGCGTGGTGACCGTCTGTCGTACTCCAATGGCATTATGGCGCTTGCTGTGGGCGCCTCGGCATTGGTAATTCTTTTCGATGCAAGCGTGACCCGGTTGATTCAGCTCTATGTTGTCGGTGTTTTCGTTTCGTTTACGCTTTCCCAACTGGGAATGATCCGTCACTGGAATAAACGCCTGCGTCTTCCGCAAAATGGCAGTGAACGCGGCAAGGTGCTTCGCTCGCGTTCCGTCAACATCATCGGCTTTATGATGACCGGATTCGTTCTTGCTGTCGTCCTAGTCACGAAGTTTACTCACGGTGCATGGATTACCGTTTTGCTCATTGCTCTGGTCTTCACCATCCAGCGTTTAATTCGCCGTCATTATGACACCATTCGTGGCCAGCTGCGGGTGGAGGATTGGCATACGCGGCGCGAACTACCTTCACGCGTTCGCGCTTTGGTTTTGGTCTCGAATTTATCGAAGCCTTCAATGCGTGCCATTGCGACGGCGCGCGCACAGGCTCCTATCAATTTGGAAATTGTTTCAGTCGTCTCTGACCTCGAGGAAGAAAAGCATATTCGTAGCGAATGGAAGGAATCAGGTCTTCCCGTTCCTTTGACGCTAGTCGCCTCACCATTTAGAGACATCACACAAGTCGTTATTTCGTATGTACGTTCAAGGCGTCAACGTTCACCCGAAGAAATGTTGGTTGTCTATATTCCACAGTTCTTGGTTCAGCACTGGTGGGAGAATATTCTCCATAACCAGATGGCATTGCGCTTATCTCGATCTCTTTTGCGAATCCCTGGTGTTGTGCTCACCATCGTCCCTTGGAAGCTTGGTGAAGATATCCAGGTCGATGGAAGACAGAGTGTCAATGATCCATTCAAGCGCCAGTGAGGAGAGGCCCACACATGAGCGATTCTGACGAACTGATTGAGCTCACAATCGGTGCGCCTGCGCATGGTGGTGCCTGCGTTGCACGCGATGATTCGGGACGTGTGGTTTTTGTTCGATTCGCCCTTCCAGGCGAGAAGGTGCGCGCACGTGTCATCGATTCACATAAGCGTATGTTGTGGGCCGAGGCCGTTGAGATTCTTCAGCCCAGCCCTGATCGGATTCCCAGCGTGTGGCCAGCAGCTGGCCCCGGTGGCGTAGGTGGGGGAGAACTCTCCTTCGTTACTCCCGAAGGCGGACGTCACTGGAAAACCGATGTTCTAGAAGACCAATTGCGACGTATAGGTCGCGAACGGGTTGCTGAGCAGGTTGAGGCCATTGGGGGAGTGGGCGTTCAGCCGGCACCCGGCGATGAGAATTCTGATGAACTTCTGGGACGACGCACGCGTATCGAGTGCGTCGTGAATAACGCTGGTCGACTTGGTATGCGCCGCTATCGCTCGCATGAGATTCAGGTGCTAGATTCTATGCCTTTAGCTGCCAAGGAGATCAATGAACTCGATGTCTGGGAAGGGAATAAGGTTTTTTCTCACCTTCCCGAGGGCTCGCGAGTCCGTTTGATTGCTGCTCCCGGCCAGCCGACACTAATTTGTACAGATGAGGGTTGCTGGGATGCTCAGGCAAATGTGTGGAATGGGCCGGTGACGTGGAGAGTTTCCCGCGAAAACGGAGTAGATGAGTATCGAGTTCGCCCTCAAGGTTTTTGGCAAACGCATCGTCGCGGAGCCGAAGTTTTGGCCCGAAATGTTGAGGATATAGTTGCCTCGCTCGGTGCTTCCCGGATGATGGAACTTTATTCGGGAGCGGGACTCTTTTCGCTGCCACTGTCACGTCTTCTGGGCAGCGCTGGGCGCTTGGTCACCCTTGAGGTTGACGAGGCCGCCGTTGCAGATGCCGTGGCAAACGTCGGTAGTGATGTGCTTGACGCTTTCGTTGGCGACTGCGATGCTCCTGCAGTGCGCGAGCTTAATAGCGAATTGGAGGGTGCGGAGATCATCATCGCTGATCCTCCACGATCCGGAGCTGGCAAAGATGTCTGTCGTGCGATGGCCAGTACCGGGGCAGAGCACATTCTGCTTGTGTCCTGTGATCCTGCCGCAGCGTCGCGTGACCTGCATGATCTTCTTGAAGTGGGATACACGATCATCGATATGCGTGCTTGGGATCTTTTCCCCTACACGCACCACTTCGAAGTGATGACGCTACTGGAGAAGATCTAGACTTCTTCGCTGGACTGAGGTTGAGGAAATATACCTATCAGTTCAATGCAGTTGGGGGGCAGGCTCTGTGCCTGCCCCCCAACTGCATCAATCTCGTCTAGGACGAGCTTTAGAGGTTTTCGATGTCAAGACTGACGGGTACCTTCGCGTTTAGCTTCCAGACCTGCGAGTAGAAGCTGAGTTCGCTTTCCCATGAATCCTTGATGTTTGCTGCTGAACGGAATCCGTGGCCTTCGCCCGGGTAGAGACGTAAAGCCACTGGACGGCCACTGTCACGGAGGGCCTCGAACATGGATTCTGCTTGAGAGGGAGGAACGACCTTATCCTCGCTGCCCTGCAGCAATAGGAGTGGTGCATGGATCTGATCGACCTTGTTGATTGGGGAACGCTCGGCCCAGACCGGATCTGAAAGATCATCCGAACCAATGAGGAATTGGTCGTAGTGTGACTCGAACTTATGGGTCGTTGCTTCGAGCAGCTTCAGGTCACCAATACCGAAGAGCGAGGTGCCTGCGGTGAAAACATCGCTGTCAGCAAGGGCCGACAAAACCGTATAACCACCCGAGGAACGCCCCCTGATTGCAATGCGCTCAGGATCAGCTAGTCCTTGGGAAACTAAGTACTGTGCCCCTTCGGCGCAATCTTGCACATCAAGGACACCCCAGTGCCCATTAAGGCGCTGGCGGTACTTCCGACCGTAGCCAGTTGACCCGCGGTAGTTGACATCAAGGAAGGCAAATCCGCGAGAGGTCCAGTATTGGACAGCAATTGATAGCCCTGGACGAGCAGAAGAAGTTGGACCTCCGTGCACATTAACGAGGAGGGGAGGAAGGGAGCCCTCGGGTGCGGCGAACTCGGGGTTCTTTGGCGCGTAGTAGAAACCGTGAACAGTCTCTCCGTCGCTGCTGGTCCATGAAACCGCTTGTGCAACTGAAATCAGATCATCGCTCAGGTGCTCTTGAGAGGAAGATCGGAGTACTCGAGATGCCCCACCAGAAACCTCAACGATTGCGGGCTCGTGGGTTGCAGAGTCCGCAAGGGTCACAACATTGCCTTCGTAGCAGGCAACATTTCCAGTCGGCCACCACGGTGTACGCCACTCTTCTCACATACCGTTATCCAGACGAACAGTGCCCAGATGCCACGTCCCGTTCTCGGCCCATGAACAAATGAGGGTTTCGTAGTCGAAGTTATCGTAGGAATGAAGGCCAAGCTGCCAGTGGGGATGCGAGAATGCACGCGCGCTGGGATGAAAGGGGCGTGTACGAAGACGCGTCATCCAGGCGAATTGATCTTCGTCATCGTTCCACTGGAACCCCTCTGTGCGATAGAGGTTCGCCCAACCGGAGGAGTCATCGACGTGGATTAGGTCCCCGTTAAGAGTCCAACGTGGTTCATAAACGCAGACCTCTGGCTTATCGACCAAAATTAAAGAGGCTGCGATCTTCCCCTCGAAATCCAGTTAGCCAACGTGGAGGGCGGAGCGCGTCCATGCCATGTTGGGGTGGTTCCATGAAAGCCAAGTGAGCTTGGTTCCATCGGGACTCAAGGTTGGGGATGAGACAAAGTCAGATCCACCAAAAATTGGGATGATTTCGAAAGCATTGCGCGCTGCGCGTCCATCCAGGGGAATTGCGACAAGGGAGTTGACAGGTTCGCCGGGATTCGAATGGTCCTCTGCTACCGCATAAACCAAACCGCGAACGTCGGCGATTTCGAAGTCACCGTAGCGAACTTTGCCCAAAGGAGTGAGCGGAACCAGCTGGCGCCTCGGATCGCGGGTGTTAAAGGCGTAGACACGACCGTCAAATCCATCAGAAAAGACGATGAAGCCGTCAGAAACCGCGTATGCTCGTCCGCCGTATTCATGGACACGAGTGCGGACGTCAGGTAGACGGATACCATCAATGAGCGGGAGAACTTCGGAGATTTGCCCCATCGAATCCGCACGCAGAAGAGTATTTCTACCGTTATCGCGGGGGTTACCTTCAACCCAGTAGGTATCGGTTTCGTCGACTCGAACCTGTGACAGCTGCACTGATGTCTGAGTGTAGGAATCGGCTTCGACCGGAGAGTCCCACTGTCCATACGGACGTTGCACGCTCATCGTGTCTCCTTCTCTATACGTCAAGTCGTCGCACCTTCATTCTAATTCCTGCATTGATAACGTGCTTTGAAGTCCGATTGCACTGCACACTCGTCCTCTTCGCGCGCCTCTTTCGGCTCATCAGTCACCATGACACTAGAATCTCTCTCATGACCCATGCCCAAAATCAGGCCTCTTTATTGAGTACGATTTCTTCGCCCAGTGACCTGAGGCGTATCCCAGCGGCACAGATGGACGATTTAGCGGCGCAGATTCGCGCAAAGCTCATCGAAGATGTCTCAAAGACAGGCGGGCACCTTGGGCCAAATTTGGGCGTTGTTGAATTGACTATTGCTCTTCACCGTGTTTTCCGTTCACCTGCAGATACGATCGTCTTTGATACTGGTCATCAGACTTACGTTCACAAATTGCTGACAGGACGCCAAGACTTTTCAAAGCTTCGACAAGAAGGTGGCCTCTCGGGATATCCCAGTCGAGAAGAATCCGTCCACGATGTTCTTGAAAGCTCACACGCATCTTCATCCCTCTCGTGGGTTGATGGTATTTCCCGCGAAAAATCCCGACGCGGTGATCCAACATGGACGATTGGCATCATTGGTGATGGTGCATTGACAGGTGGGATGGCGTGGGAAGCATTAAACAATATTGCTTCCGATCACAAGCGACGCGCGATCATCATCGTCAACGACAACGGGCGCTCCTACGCACCAACTATTGGTGCTGTAGCTCGCCATCTTGATCTTCTGCGTTCTTCGCGAAATTATGAAAAGGCGCTGTCATGGGGTAAACGAACTCTGATGAATTTTGGGGAACCTGGACGCGCAACATACGGAGCTCTTCACGGCCTCAAAAGCGGTATTAAAGACGCGCTCATCCCACAGGCGATGTTTGAGGACCTCGGATTGAAGTACCTCGGACCTGTTAATGGCCACGATATTGCCGCCATGGAAGAGATCTTTAATCGTGCGCGAGCTTTGCATGAGCCCGTCCTGATCCATGTCATGACGCAGAAGGGACGTGGCTACACCCCCGCGGAAGAAGACATTGCAGATCGATTCCACGCAGTGGGGAAGATCCATCCGGAAACCGGACTTCCTATCGCGCCAGCACGTTTTGCTTGGACCAGTGTCTTTGCTGACGAGATTCGTCAGATCGCACACGAACGCGAAGATATCGTGGGCCTAACTGCTGCGATGATGTTGCCTGTTGGCCTGGGCCCCTTCAAGGAAGACTTCCCTTCGCGCGTGGTTGATGTGGGGATCGCGGAACAGCATGCGGTTGCCTCCGCCGCTGGAATGGCTTTCGCTGGAGCGCACCCGGTTTTTGCGGTGTATGCGACCTTCCTGAATCGAGCATTTGATCAAATCCTTATGGATGTTGGGCTTCACCACTGCGGTGTAACCTTTGTTCTTGATCGAGCCGGAATTACTGGTGATGACGGGGCCTCCCACAATGGAATGTGGGATATTTCGATGCTGAATTCCGTTCCTGGCTTACGCCTTGCTGCCCCGCGTGATGAGGCGACACTACGCGAAGAATTGCGCGAAGCCGTAGCGGTCGATGACGCGCCGACAGTCCTTCGTTATCCGAAGGGTGCCTTGACTGATCCAATTGTTCAGCTTCGTCGTGTGGGTGGCTGTGATGTCCTCAAAGATTGGGATGAGGACGCTGAAGTCTCAAAGGTCTGCATCGTTGCCTTGGGCTCAATGGTCCCAGCTGCCATGGAAGCAGCTGCTCTTCTTGAGAATGATGGCTTGGCGAGCGTGCGCGTAGTCGATCCCCGCTGGGCGCTTCCAGTTCCCGAGGCCTTGGTTGGCCTTGTCGAAGGAGCTGAGCTTGTGCTCAGCGTTGAGGATGGCTTAGTTGATGGCGGATTTGGGTGGTCGCTGCGTGATCTGCTTTCTTCGAATGCATTGACGCGCTCGATCCCAGTCGTCACTGCTGGTATTCCAAAGGAATTTCTTCAGCAGGCTACCCGAGCAAGCATTGTGAAGTCCCTTGGTCTTCATGCACAGGGCATCAGTGAAAGAATTCGTCAGGCTTTAGCGGGAGAGTAGATCGGTCAGGGGCATGGAGATCAACGAGATCTGCCAGGGGCGTGCGCCCTGCGCGGCAAGGAAATCATCGACAGTCATTCCCAATCCCTGTTGGGTGTGTTCCCATGCCAAAGCGCGCTGAACCCGTGGCTCAAGGACGATTTCTGGACTAACTTCTAAGGTTTCGGCCTGCTGAGCAACGGCCTCGCGAACCTCGAGAAGAAGCTCATGTGCTTCGGCATGAATACGTTGCCAATGCCTAACGCTAGGAGTATGCCCGTCGTCTTCCGTTCGGTGTCGGGGTGGAAGTTGGTTTTCTGGAAGGGCTAGTGCGCGAGTGACTGCATCGAGGAAACGATGCGCGTAACGTCGGGCCTGAGGCGAACGAAATTCGGCAATCGAAAGAAGATTGTGGCGAGTCCTTGGCGGACGTTGAGCAGCGTGGATAATTCCGCTGTTTCGCACCAAACGTCCGGGAGCAAGGTCGATCTCGCGCGCAATCGCATCACGCTCGATCCAAAGCTCACGTGCGATTGCTAGAGCTCGTTTGGAGGTCAACTTGCCGATGCCGGAGATTGAACGCCAACGATCTTTTTTCGGTGAAGGAGGGGCGGCCTCGGCAATGTGCGAAAACTCCTGCTGTGCCCACGAGGTGCGGCCAAGGTCATCCATGCGCTCTTCAAGGGAGTCTTTAAGAGCAGTTAGAAGCTCAACATCAAGAACTGCATAGCGCAGCCAATCCTTTGGAAGGGGTCGTACCGACCAATTCGAGGCTTGGTGGTCTTTGACAAGTGTCAGTCCCAAGACTTGCTCACAAACCGCAGAGAGTCCGAAGTGAGTCATCCCGAGTAGGCGTGATGCGACTTGCGTATCAAACAGTGCCGGAATTGCCAGGCCGAGCTCACGTAGATTCGGGAGGTCTTGAGAAGCGTCGTGCAGAATCCATGTCGAGTTCATGCTTGCTTGAAGGCACTCAAGGTGGGGGAGAGCCGCTGTGTCGATCAGGAAGGAGCCGATGTCCTCGCGTCGCAGCTGGAGGAGATAGGGCGAAGAACCATAGCGAAAGCCTTGAGCCCGCTCGACGTCCACTGCAAGCGGAAGGGAAGAAGCCGAGAGATCCCGCGCAGCCTGTTCCAAAGCACTATGAGTGTCAATAATTTCTGGGATTCCTTCGCGAGGGAAAGCGATGAGCTCGGGGTCCTTGCTGTCTCCCACGGCGATGCCGTAGGGATTCTCGATGAGCACGTTCTATGCCCTCTCAAGGAATCGTTGATTTTCAACACCTGCGATCCGACACATGAGATCTTGCCACGCCAGAAGGTGCTCGCCAATCCAGGGTGTATTTGGTGTGAGCGAAACGCGAATCTCAACAGCGAGTGTCGAGCCCATGAGGATCAGGCCTCCGAAAGATTCGCTCACTTCTTTGCTCACAGTGCCCGTAAGGTCATGGAAGCCCGCGCCGCGCTCTTCAAGACAGTCGTGAGTCCAGTTCCACAGTGCTTCAGAAAGAAGGGGATCAGAACTCATATCAGCATCAATTTGCGCACGGAGCTGTGCGACAAGACGGAATGGCCCGTTCCAGCCCATTTGTCCGTTGGGATCGTGGAGGATGACAAAACGACCGAAGGAAAGGGCTTCGTCGTGGGCGGTTTGTGTCGTGCGAAGTGCAAGTGCAGCAGTGAAAGGAGCAAGTGCGCGCGGTGCGGGAACTTCCTCAATTTCGACATGAGGATGAACAGCACTGCGTAATGACATGAGTGCTGTTCGAAAATCCTCGGGTGGTGCCACTTCGATCACGTCCTCGACTTTATGAGTCCGTTTTATCTGGCAGCGGAAGGCGCGCCGCCGTGCGCTGAAAAAATCGGGTGTGAGCGGGGACACGCCGTCTTGATTTGTGTTCGAGGTGCAAACCCTGTTAGCCTTTCATCCGTTGCGAAACCGTTCCGACGGTTTGATAACGCGGATGTGGCTCAGTTGGTAGAGCATCACCTTGCCAAGGTGAGGGTCGCG
>CALIEP010000346.1 GCA_938022345.1 uncultured Actinomyces sp. | reverse complement strand
CGACCCGGGCGAGTAATCTCTAGCCATCAGTAGGTCTGGTCAAAAGCTGACGCGAAGGTCAGCTACGCATTCGCTGGAACATAGCCTCATGCTATGGCCATGACAGGGGTCACGCGCGACTTGTTCACATCGTGGGCGAATGTAACGCATGCTCATGCGGCATCGCTTTTAATCACATCGCCCTTCCTCAGGTCGGAGCCGCCGAAAATGCACTTGCGAATTCTGGTGCTCACTGGTGGATCTCCCAACACTAAAGTGGGGACTCCCCTTCGGGAGTCCCCACTTATTTCTTGAACGCTCAGCCCTCTGCCTCGAGTCTCTTCTGTTCCTCCGGTGTCAGCTTGGCAATACCAATGCCCGTTGCCGCCCACAGAAGAGCGAAGAAGATGGCGATCCAGTTCGAAATCGCCCACGGCATGTAGGACAGAGTGGCAACACCCAGAGTTCCAGCCATATAGGCGCCCGCAGACGTCCAGGGCAAGATCGGCTCCCACACGGTCGCAGCATCCTCAATGGTTCGTGACAGGTTCTTCGGGTGCAGGCCACGCTTGATGTACTCGCCGCGCAGCATTTCGCCCGGGATCAGCAGCGACACTTGGCCATTGGACGTGATGCCGATAACCGCCAAGCCTATGACGATCGTCGATGCGATCAATGCAAAGGTTGACTTCACGGGAGCCAGCAGGCTCGAAATCAACACATCCAGTGATCCAGACACAGACACAGTGCCAGCGAAGGCAATCGCACAGAAACAGATCAGCAGGACGCTCATCATCGAGTTCATGCCGCCGCGCTCCAACAGGCGCGTCACATCTTTGATGACGGAATCGGGTTGAAAACCAGCTTTACCAACCATATCGACGGTGAAGCCATCCACGGATGCCACAACCGAGTTAGCGAAGGAGACACCTTGGAAGACGACCGCGTTGAAGATAGCGGTTGCGCAGGACACCAGCATGACTGGCACGGTTGGGAACTTCATTACCGAGCCAACCAGGACGACTAAGACCGGTACCAGCAGAAGCAGATTCCAATTAAACGCAGAATCGAGGTTCGCCAGGATTGTGTTCACTTTCTCGGGCACAGTGCCACCGGAAGACTGAAGGCCGAAAATCAGGTACACAACTGCGGAGGTGAGGAAGGCCGGAACTGTTGTCCACATGAGGTGGCGAATGTGAGTGAACAGGTTGACACCCGTCGCCAGCGAGGCGATGTTGGTTGTATCCGACAGCGGAGAGAGCTTGTCACCGAAGTAAGCGCCTGCCACAATCGCACCAGCCACCATCGGCAGGTTCGCGTCCATTCCGACTGCAACGCCCATGAAGGCGACGCCAACCGTTCCTGCAGAACCCCAGGACGTACCCGTACACAAGGACACAATGGCCGTGACAACCAGCGCAATAAGAGCCAGGAACTTCGGGTTAATGATCTTCAGGCCGTAGTAGATGAGCATCGGGATCGTACCGCCCGCCATCCAGGTACCGATCAAGGCACCAACGACAATCAGGATGAGAACAGCCGGCATGGTTTTTGCGATCTTCTCGGCGATCGCGCCAATAATCTCATCCCACGTGTAGCCCAAGGCGATGGCAACAATGCCAGCGACCACAGCCGACGCGATAAGCAGCGGCTCCACTGGGAGGCTCGCCGCAATGTAGCCACCGCCCAAAAGGACGATCAGCGTGACCGCGGGAATCGCCGCGACCAGGAGAGATGGAGTGCGGTGAGTCCGCTTCTCCGAGGTGGTGATTGACATCGTCAATCCTTTCTTGTTGTTGCGACCGCGCGCCTGTGCGCGTCTGCTGAGTCCGGTGCAAGCGCAGTAATCGCCTTGCATAAACGCTCAAGAGCCCGCATCAGGTCACGCTCCGGCAGCGCCACGTTGATACGGAAAAATCCCTCGTAAGATGCCCCAAAGTCCTCGCCCGGGGACACGGCGACCCGGGAGGCGCTCACGGCCTCGTTAAGGGAAGAAGCTGAGGCCAGGTACGCGCGAGCATCTACCCACACTAAGTACGTACCATCGGGGTCGACGACGTGGGCCTGGGGCAGCGCTCGGCGCAGGTAGTCCACGGCCACGCGCAGGTTCGCGTCGATCCGAGCGCTCAGCTCATCCACCCACGTCTCGCCCAGGTTCCACGCGGCAATCGTCGCGGGAATCGCGAAGAAATTTGGGTTGTGCAGGCCCATGAGGCGTTTGGCTTCTTCGAGGCGCTCACCGATTTCACCGCGCACCGCAATCGCCGAGGCCTCCAGGCCTGCCGTATTAAAGGTTTTTCCGGGTGACATGCACTGAATGAGGCGCCCCGATTCCCACAGGCGAGGCGCGAAGGCCGCGAGTGGCTGGTATCGGTTCCTACCCGTCCGCTGGAAATCCGCGTGAATATCGTCAGAGAGCACCAACACGTCCCCCTGAACCGCTAGGGAAGCGACCATCTCCATCTCGCCTTCGTTCCAGACGCGCCCCGTTGGATTGTGCGGGCTGCACCAGAGCAACAAGTCCGCTCCCTCCATGGCGCGGGCGAACAATTCCTCGAGAATCTGCGGCGTCTCGCCCGACAGGTCAAGGGGGACCCGGCGCAACTCACACCCTGCGCGTTCCACGACCTCGATGATCGGCCCGTACGCCGGATCCAGCGTCACGACCCGAGGGGAACGCCCCAGCGACCCCGGCAGGATGATCGAGCACAGGGCCGACACGCACTGGACGATGCGCGGGAAGAAGTGAATATCCTTTGGATCAAGCGCCCATCCGTGGCGACGCTCTTGCCAGCGAGCTGCTGCCTGACGGAAGTCATCGAAGACCTCCGTGTAGCCGAAAATCCCCTCCGCGCACGCATCCTCAATCGCGCGTGACACTTCCGGACATGTCGCGAACTCCATGTCCGCGACCGACAGGGACAGCGCGTCCTCACCCAAGTGCGCGGCCAGCAAGTCCCACTTCGCGCTGTGCGTCCCCCAGCGGGTGATCGTCTCGTCAAACATCGGAACTGTCCGCCTGATTCGCACAGTGATCCGTATGTCCACATACCTCCGGCATCACAATATTCAGCGCCTCCGCCTGCCTTGCGGCCCCCAATGCGACATACTCTGCCGCCTCGGGAAATTCAACGGGCACCCCCAAGAGTTCGGGTGCCAGGCTCTGCACTGCCCGCGAGCGCGCTCCGCCGCCGACAACGAGCACTTTCTCGATCGGAACGCCCAGCTCACGCACGCATTCGAGCGCGAAACGCATGTGGGCAAGCAGCCCCTCGACACCGGCCCGAGCAAGATGCGCGCGCGTCGAATTTTTAAGCGTCATTCCCTCCAATCGGGCGGTGGCATCGGGCAGGTTCGGCGTGCGTTCGCCTTCGAAATAGGGAACCAGGCGCAGCCCTCCCGCATCGGGAACCGACAGTGCCGCTTCGTCTAGTTCCTCATAGCCGAGGCCGCTCATCGCGCCGACCGCGTCGAGGATTCGCGAGGCGTTAAGCGTGCACGCGAGGGGAAGCCAATGTCCACTTGCGTCAGCAAATCCCGCAACTTGACCACTGGGGTCTTCAATAGGAGTCTCGCTGACAACGGCAACCACCCCGGAGGTTCCCAGTGAGAGCAGAGCTTGGCCGACACCGAGGCCAACACCGAGCGCAGCCCCGGCATTGTCCCCGCATCCCGGACCGATGGCGATTTCTCCCCATCCTTGCGTTGGATCCCCAAATCCCATCGCCTCCACGGGATCGCAAATCTTCGGCAGGATGATTCCCTCGGCCTCTTCCACCGAGATTCGCAGAGCCTGAGCCAAAATTTCGCGCCTGTAGACAGCGTCAGCCCGGTCCATGTAGCCCGTTCCCGAGGCATCGGAACGATCGGTGCACAGTCCTGCCAGTCCGACAGCCTCAAAGCCACCGCGGATCTTCCAACTTAACCAGTCGTGGGGCAAGCAGATTGCCGCAATCTTTCGCGCATTTTCCGGCTCATTGTCTGCGACCCAGCGCAGTTTCGTAACCGTAAAAGAGGCGACCGGAACGAGTCCCGTAGCCTGTGCCCACCAGCGAGCACCGCGCTCGCGGTCACCATCGCCTCGTTCGCAGATGAGTTCCTCGGCCGCGCCGGCACTTCGCGTATCGTTCCACAAAAGCGCCGGGCGGATGACCTCGCCTCGCTCATCCAAGCAGACCATTCCGTGCTGTTGCCCGCCCACGCTGAGCGCCCGCACGTCGTCCAACCCGCCAGCCGCGCGAACGGCCTCGAGGAAGGCATCCCACCACGCCTGAGGGCCGACTTCACTTCCCTCGGGATGCGAGGCGCGACCTTCGCGGACAATCCTTCCGGTGACCGGATCACAGATGACGACTTTGCACGATTGCGTGGAGGAGTCGACTCCCACGACAAATGGCCTGCTCTCACTCATGGTTTCAGCCGATCAGGTGTCGCATCGCGTGATGATAGAGCTCGACGTAGTGGTATTCGCGTGCTCCCTTCGCATCAGCGTCGAAATCCTCGTAGGCACTGCGGTCAGCAAGGAAGTCATCGATCGTCTCGCCCGGATCCAAGGTGGGCTGGGCGAGTTCGTAAACCGAGGCCTCTTCCATGAGTTCCTGGGTGATGGGATCAGCGCGGAATTCGCGTGCCTTCTGCGCTAAACGAAGGTACATATCCATATTCGCGCGTGCGGATTCCCATACGCCTTCCATGCCCTCGGTCCGGCTGGGCTTGTAGTCGAAGTGGCGAGGCCCCTCATAGCGAGGCCCGCCCCCGGGGAAGCCGTTCTCAAGGAGGTCGACCGTGAAGAAGGCACTGGCGAGATCTCCGTGACCAAAAGCCTTGTCCTGGTCGTACTTGATTCCCGACTGCCCATTGAGGTCAATGTGGAAGAGCTTGCCTGCGTTCAGCGCCTGCGCCAAGGCGTGCGTGTAGTTCAGACCGGCCATTTGTTCGTGTCCGGTTTCAGGATTGAGGCCAACAACGTCGCCATTATCAAGCTGCGCGATGAGTGCCAGCGCATGACCGACGGTCGGCAGGAAGATATCACCACGGGGTTCGTTGGGCTTGGGTTCAAGACCGATGAGGAGGTTGTATCCGCGAGACTTGATGTATCCCGCAACGGTATCGAGGCCCTCGCGGTAGCGATCAAATGCGGCGTTGAGATCCTTGGATGAGTCGTATTCGGCACCCTCACGCCCGCCCCACATGACGAAGGTTGTTGCACCAAGTTCTGCGGCAAGATCAACATTTCGCAAAATTTTACGCAGGCCAAAGCGGCGGATCTCGCGGTCATTATTGGTCAGGCCACCGTCTTTGAAGACCGGGTGCGTGAAGGTGTTCGTCGTCACCATCTCAATGACAAGTCCGGAGGCTTCGACAGCTTCTTTCAGCTGCATGACCCGCTGATGACGCTCCGAGTCTGACGCATCGAAATCAAAGACGTCATTGTCGTGGAAGGTAATTCCCCACGCGCCTATTTCTGCGAGCTTCGCAGCATATTCCCACGGGTCAAGCACCGGACGCGTTCCGGTTCCAAAGGGATCAACCGCATTCCATCCCACGGTCCATAGGCCGAAAGAGAAGCGATCTTCGGGTCGAGGTGTATGCGCCATAGCATGACCTTCCATAGATTAAATGACTACTGCGTCACGTTTTGTTATGTCTCATAACATAATCCTTTAGATGCGATAGAGTCAAGGCATGTCCAACACCGCACGCACATCGGACCCCAATTCCGGGGCAACCAATCAATCCCTGCGTGCCCACAACCTTTCCTTGGCATTGCGCCACATTCTGGCCAACCCAGGCGCAATCAACCGTGCGGGCATCGCTGCCCAAACCGGAATTTCACGCGCAACAATGTCGCGACTTGTCGACGAACTCATCGCCACCGGCCTCGTCGAAGAAAGCGATGACAAACTCTCAACCGGGCAAAGGGGACGCCCCACCAGCGTGCTCTCCCCGACCTCGGGAAAGGTTATTGCGCTGGGTCTACAGGTCAACGTCTCAGCGCTCGGCGCCTACCTTGTTGACCTGAGCGGGACGGTTCTGGCACACGAATGTGTGAGCGGCGACTTCTCAGGAGCAGACCCAACCTCAACTCTGCGCAAACTCGCACGAATCGCCAGGCGCGTCCTGCGCGAAGGAAGCAGCACAGGCGCACTTTTCCTGGGAAGTTCACTTGCCCTCCCCGGCCTCTTTTCCGCCGACACCCTGACCATCGCACCCAACCTTGGCTGGCGAAATATCCCCCGCGAGCAAATCCTTCACCCCCTCCACGACCTTGCCGTCACCCTAGTTGTGAACGAGGCCGACTTGGCAGCCTACGCTGTCGCCTTCCCTCGCCCCGGGGTCCCCGAAGGTCCGGATTCTTTTATCTACGTCTCGGGAGAAGTAGGTATCGGCGCCGGGTTGATCATCAACCATCAACCGCTGAGCGGCGCACATGGGTGGTCGGGCGAAATTGGGCATATTTGCGTGGAGCCCGAAGGTGATATCTGTTCGTGTGGTGCGCGCGGTTGCTTGGAAACTGTTGCGGGATTGAAAGCTCTTGGCCATGCGGCTGGACTGGGCGACAATGCAAGCACACGCGAGATTCTGCAGCACGCGGGCCACAGCTCACGCGCTCAAGACGCCATGACTCATGCCGGCCATGCATTGGGGCAAGCGCTGTCCGCAGTCGTCAACACTGTTGATATCTCTCAGGTTTACTTAGGCGGCTTGGTTGCCGAAATTGCACCCTACCTGCTGCCAAGTCTTCGCGAAGAACTTGCGACGCGCGTCCTTCAGGCACCCTGGCATACACCGCAGATCGATATCCTTCCCCACTCGGAAGATCTGTCACTGCGAGGTGGTGCGCATCGAGTCCTCGATCTGATTGTGGACGATCCAATCCACTGGAAGGATCAAGCGATTACCCTTCCCTAAGCAATTTTCACAGGACCCACATAGCTATCCGGCAAGCGATAGCAAGGCTCCTGTGTTGCAATGAGAGCATGTGCGGAATTGTTGGACACGTTGCATGCCAAGCCTCTCAACGGAGCCGTCAGGTCGTTCTTGACGGGCTCTCACGTCTGGAATACCGCGGATACGACTCCGCGGGAATTGCCTTGGCAAGCCCGGGGAAATTAAACGTCATCAAGGCTGTCGGAAAGCTGGCTAACCTGCGCGAGGCCGTAGATCAGGATGCGCCTGCCGATGCTTACGCTGGGATTGGGCATACCCGCTGGGCGACCCACGGTCGTCCAACCGTTGCAAATGCACACCCGCATGTGAGTCCCGATGGACGTTTTGCATTGGTCCACAACGGGATTATCGAAAATGCCGATAACCTGCGCGCCCAGTTGCGCGCACAAGGTGCGGTCTTCGCCTCGGAAACCGATACGGAAGTGGTCGTGCACCTGCTCGCGCGTGCCTACGATCAGGCGGACGCGGCCTCGTACACGGGTGAAGTTGCGGAGCTCAGCGGCACTGACGAAGCCGTCGCTCGCCGACTCGTTGTCGCCATGCGGGAAGTGACGGCAAAGCTTGAAGGAACCTTCACGCTGCTTGCACTATCTACCAAATCTCCCAAGGTCATCGTTGCCGCGCGCAGATCATCGCCGCTGGTTATTGGTTTGGGTGAGGGAGAGAACTTCCTTGGCTCGGATGTACTGGCATTTATCGAGCACACGAATCGCGCGGTAGAAATTGGGCAAGACCAGCTGGTTGTCGTAAGCGCTTCCGCTGTAACGGTCATCGGTGTGGATGGGCACCCGCTTCCCCTGAAGGAATACGAAGTCGATTTTTCGGCGGATCGGGCGACCAAGGGCGGATGGCCGACCTTCATGGAAAAGGAAATCCACGAACAGCCTCGGGGCGTTGCGGATACTTTGGCTGATCGTCTGGATTCCCACGAGCACTTGGCTTTGGATGAAATCCGAATCCCAGAACACGTGCTTCGCGGAATCGACAAGATCATCATGATTGGTTGCGGGACTGCTTCTTATGCGGGGCAGGTCGCCCGTTACGCGATCGAACACTGGTGCCGAATTCCTGTCGAAGTCGAGCTTTCCAGTGAATTTCGCTACCGCGATCCAGTCGTTGGTGAAAAGACCTTAGTTGTTGCGATCTCTCAGTCGGGCGAAACAATGGACACTATCCAGGCGATCCGCCACGCCCGCGAACAGGGCGCGAAGGTCGTCGCGATCGTCAACACTCCCGGTTCGACCATCTCGCGCGAATCCGATGCCGTGATTTTGACCCATGCGGGGCCTGAAATCGCGGTTGCTTCAACGAAAGCCTTCACATCACAGGTCACTGCGTGCTTCATCCTTGGTCTGTATTTGGCACAGGTTCGCGGAAACAAGTACGCCGATGAAATCGCTGACTACATGGAGAAGCTCGCCCGCGTACCCGAGGCGATCCAGAAGGTTTTGGATAGCGGAGAGACCGTTCGCCAGTTCGCCCGCACCATGAAGGACGCGACCTCCGTGATCTACTTGGGTCGTCACGTGGGCTACCCCGTCGCACTTGAGGGCGCGCTCAAGCTCAAGGAAATCTGCTACATCCACGCAGAGGGTTTTGCGGCCGGCGAACTCAAGCACGGGCCGATCGCTCTGGTGGATGAAGGCCAGCCGGTCGTCGTCATTGTGCCGACTCCGCGCCGCCCCGAACTGCACGCGAAGGTCTTGGCGAATATCCAAGAAGTTCGTGCGCGCGGTGCCAGGACCATTGTCATTGCAGAGGAAGGCGACGCATCGGTTGACGAGTTCGCTGAAGTTGTCTTCCGTGTGCCTCCGGTTCCGACGCTATATGCGCCGCTGCTGACAATTGTTCCGCTACAGATTTTTGCGTGTGAGCTTGCGGCGGTGAAGGGGCTGGATGTTGATCAGCCGCGAAACCTAGCCAAGTCCGTCACCGTGGAGTAGCTCGAAGGCTATCATTCCGTCGATGCTTAGGTAGAGGAGACGGAGGTTGGCAGAACCCGGGGCATTCACGATTTTGGGCGCATTCACGATTTGGTGAGTGCACCCATCTTAGGGAGTGCCTGCTCTTAGCCTTCGCGAGATTTTGCCTGCGCTGCAGCAACTTCTACGCGGAGCAACCGAACTTCTTGGGTCAGCTCTGCGATCTGCTTTTCTAATCGAGCATGAGCCTCCGGCTGTTGCACTGCAGCGGCACTGGTAACCGCTGGCTCTTCATTCTTCAGACCCTCTTCTTGCTTAATCCTTTCAAGGAACCAAGAGGAGAAAATACCGGTCACGATTCCAATGAGCGCAATCCCGAAGAGCATGTAGATTGCCGCAACCACACGCCCTGTAACTGTTACAGGTGCGATATCGCCGTATCCAACCGTCGTCACAGTAACTAGAGACCACCACAGCGCTCGTCCCAGGTCTGTCAGTGTCGCTCCTTCGGCATGGCGCTCGGCCTCAAGGACGGTGAGCGCTCCAACCCAAATGAGCAGCGCGGATATCGCTCCCGTATAGAGAGAAATTCTGTTTCGCAGTTCCGCATCTGCAGAACGCTGAAAGATACGCAGCAGTGCTACCAAACGCACTAGGCGTAGTGGTCGAAGAAATGGCAGGGCGACAGAGAAGAAATCAATCAGATTCGCCTTAAACCACCGCCATTTTTCAGGAGCGGTGATGAGCCTGACAAGATAGTCGATACCAAATATGGCCCAACAAATATTCAAGACAAGTTCGTAACGCTCGTAGTCGAGCCCACTCGCATCCGTCACAATTTGCGCAGAATAGGCAATCAAGAAAACGACGGCAACAACCATGAGCGGCCACTCCATTGTCCGCTCCCATTTTTCATGCATGTGATCTTTATACATGTTTACACAAAGAGTGGGGGTGGAGCCGCTCCCCGGCTCCACCCCCACGACACATCTTCAATGAGTGCTGAGGCACGCACTTACTTAAGATCGCAGGCCTTGTAGACGTGGGTCAGCATCTCAAGGCGTTCCTCCAAGCTTGCATCCTTGGGCACGCACATCTTTGCGCCCAGATAATTGCATCCACCTTCGATCGCGGCCTGTGCGCAGCGCTTAATTTCTGCGTCGCTCATCAACGATGCCGGTTCATCGCTCTGGCCGGGCAGGTGCCCATCAACCCACGAATAGCCGTACTGAGTTTCCTCTGGACCTGCACCGGAGAAGACGACACCATCCAGAACCCCGCGTTTTCCGGCTGCAACGATGTGATCGTAGGCAGCATCGGCACTGCGTTCTTCCAGAACGGAGCGTCCCCAGTTAATCAGGACGCCGACCTCAAATTCCGCAGCGATCTGGATTTCTTCTTCGATCGAGAGGAATCCCTTTTCTGGCTTTTGCTCTGGAATGAAGCGATCACAGTGCTCAATGACCAGCCGAGCTCCGTACCAGTCCCATTCGCGCAGAACTTCCAACGAACGTCGGAATGCATCCCCGTCTGCGGTTCGCGTGGGAGCCGAGTGCACCTCGATGCGCGTCACCACATTGCGGTCGGCATGCTCGCACAGCTTACCCAGGTCCTCGCGCAGCTGGCGGGTGAAAGCCAGCGCGGCCTCGCGACCCTCCCGATCTGGCGAGGCCAAGCCGAAGTTCGCGTCCTTCCCGACGTTTTGCATGGTGCCGGGGATAGCCGTGATGGTGTTGAAATCCCAATTCGCGGCGAGCAAGCCGGCGAGAAGTTCGTTGTCGGTCGCTATCTGTCCGGGATAGGGCATTTCGAGGCCGTTGATCCACGGCTGCTGTGCGAGAAGTTTGTAGTAGTCCTCTTGCAGCTCGGGCGCCGGATGCGAGGCATAGGCTCCAATAATGAATGGGATTGTCATTGTGATCATCCTTCTGTGATGATGTCGCCGTCGTGGGGACACGCACTGATAAGTCTGACAGGTCGAGCCCCAAAACGCAGCATATTCATCAGACAAATTTACCCTTAGAAAAGATCTTCACCAAAGTCCTCATCCAGCCTCGATCCAGCTCTTTCAAATATGAAAAACGATAGACTCAGTCCATGGACCGCAATGAACTGATTCAACGCACATTCCCTTACCTTTTGAAGCGCCTGGAAGACGCTGGCATCAATGCGACTCCCGAAGTCGACCCCCAAACAAACGGCTACATTCTGACCGTCGACACCATGCGTTTTAACGTTGAAAACCTTCTATCAGATCTCTCGCGCTCCGACCCGGCCCAGCATCAGGAGCGGATCGAACGCTGGGTTGCCTTCATGATTGAAACTCTGCGGATGCCCGAGTACTCGATCAGCGATCCCGATGAACTTCGCAAGCGAATCCGCACACGCATCATCCGGAGCGGACAGAGCTCAGATCTCCCCATCACCTACATTCGCCCATTCACCGCCGGATTAGCCACAGCGCTCTACCTGGATTTCCCGAACAGCGTGTCATTGGTGACGGATCAAAGTCTTGCTCGATACCCACTTTCGGTAGACGAACTCTTCCACTACGGCCAGATCAACACCGATAACGAGCCAATCGATACGAAGCAACAGGTGGGCCCGTTCACCGAACTGCTGGGAGAATCACCATTCATCGCCGGCAAGGCGGCAAACATTGGTGCGTTGGTAAGCAATCTCCACATTAACGCTCCCCACGGATTGTTCTTCGCCATTCCGCAGCGCTCCGTCCTGCTCTATGCGCCCATCGATCCGGAAGACATCTCACGACAGATACTCCAGATGGCCGACTACATGCGCTTCGCGGTCATGGAAGAATTCGGCAAGAACAACGGCTACGCGATCAGTCGCGATATCTTCTACTGCCTACCCACTGGAGAATTCGGCCCGATTACCCGGGGTGACAATCCCGAACTTCACGAGCTTTTCAGCAATCCAAAGATCGACTTTGAGACCTTCATGGGGCATGTAGAAAAATACCTGTATCTACCTGAAAGTTTCGTCCAACGCTTCCTCGCGAAGTAAAAGACGAACGGAGGCAAGCCACACACAGACGGCGCGCAGCATGGTAGAGGCATCTCCACATGTCTCGAAGTGATGCGCGCCGCCTTTCATACTTCGGTTTGACTTCTGCGTCCTCATTCCCTAAAGTTTCCACGTACGCGCGAGTGGCGGAATAGGCAGACGCGCACGGTTCAGGTCCGTGTCCTAGTGATAGGGTGGGGGTTCAACTCCCCCCTCGCGCACGTAGTAAGGACCCAGTGAAAGCTGGGTCCTTTTGTTTTACCTACCGAGGCCTGGCCCGCCTCATGCGTATAGCAGGCGTATTGCGTACCTTGCCTAACTAAACTGTGAGGCCGGCTGACGCCCTCAAGCGCCAACCGGCCTCGTAAAAATCAGCAGTTCAGTCCTGCTCGACGCCCGAAAGGAGCTCGCGCACCCAGGTTCGTGCGCGTCGATAGTCCTCGTCATCTTGGGGGACATCCGCACTATTGACCGTCGAGCTGGGGTACGAGCCCATGAATCGCACATCCGGAGACACTCGATACAACCCGCGCAGTGCCGCCTGAATATGTTCCTGAGCGATGTGTCCAACCATGTCAATCGAGAAGGTATAGGCACCCAACCCATCGCCGCTGGGACGCGATTCGATTCGTGACAGGTCAACGTCATGCACCGAGAACTGTTCAAGCAAACGCATCAGTGATCCCGCTTGGTTGACAGGCAGCGCAACTTGAATGGTCGTCTTGTCATGTCCAGTCGGAGCAGTTAACGACCCTTCAATCGGCCTTCTCACGCACACAAAACGCGTGATAGCGCCCGGATTATCCGCAACATCCGTGAACAGCGATTCCAAACCGTAACGATCTACCGAGGTTGCGTTACACAGAACCGCGTCGAATGTGCTTTCGCCCGAACCCAAGGTCTCGGCCGCTGCAGCAGTCGAGGTCGTGGGGACGTGAACAACGCCGGGGAAGGTTTCCTCAGCCCAGTTTCGACACTGTGCCCACGCGTGCGGGTGGGTTCCAATCTTGCGAATATCCGTTACCTGGGTACCGGGTCGAACAGCCAGGTGGAAGGTAATAGGCACCAGCATTTCCGCACGGATCACCAGCTGAGGGTAGTCTGCCAGGGCATCGAGCGTTGCATTGACGCCACCTTCGATGGAGTTCTCAATGGGGACAACTGCCCAGTCTGCCCTTCCCTCACGCACGGCCTTCATCGCCAAAGGAGGAGAAGTCAGCGGAATGAGTTCTGCCTCTTCGGGAGCAACCTGGCGCAGGGCCTGCTCGGTAAAGGTTCCAAATGGGCCAAGAAATGCGATTCGCAAGGTGCTCACTCGGAACGATCCTCCTGCGCGGATACGACATTCTCGGTCGCGTCCTTAGCTTGAGCGCCACCATTACGCTTCTGCCCAACGATTTCTAGGATCACGGGCAGGACCGAAACCAGAATAATGACGCCCAAGATCAGCGTGAGGTTGTCGTGAACGAAGGGGACATTGCCCAGCAGCGAACCGAGAATAATGAAGCCAGCGCCCCACAGCAGTGAACCCAGAGTATTGAACAGCAGGAATTTGCTGTAGGGATAGCGTGCAATTCCCGCGGCGAGCGGAATGAAGGTCCGCACGAAGGGAATGAAACGACCAATCACCAGCGAACGACCGCCGTAATCTCGGAAGTAGTGCTCAGCCTTCTCCAAGTGCTCGGTCTTCAGTACCCGCGCATCCGGCTTGAAAAGCTTGCGCCCCCACTTCGCACCCAGGAAGTAACCAATTTGCGCGCCAATGAAGGCTGCAACAACAACCATGATGATCAGGGTTGGCAGGTGCAGGCCCAGTCGATCGTGCAGCAAACCTGCTGTGAAGAGTAGGGATTCTCCGGGAAGAACAGGGAAAAGGACACCCGACTCAATGAGGACGATGAGCATCGTCCCCCACAGAACCCACGGTCCCATTGCAACCAGCAGACTTTCGGGGTCTTTAAACCAGTGAATGAAGGTGTCAAGCCCTGAGGCGTTCACCAGGATGGCGTTCAGCATGCAGAATTCCTTCAATTGGGTACAACGAATGACAAAGTGCACGGCATGTTACTTGAGTCAACCCTACCGGTCTTTGCATAACAGATAGGATGTCATCCATGGAGAATTCCGAGGAACTGGTCACGTCTGACATAACCGAGGCCCCCACATCCTCTGTGGAACCACCGGTGGATCCCCCTGAATCCGAGTTTGAGGATGCACCTGAATCGACTGCACCCACTTCCTTGCGCTCTCAGCTTTCCGAACCCGTTTTCTTTGCCGATCACCTGCTTTCCCGCCGTCGGCGCCGGTCTGATCTCTACGAGGCCATCATGTGCCTTGTGGGAATTGTCCTTGTGTGGGCCCTGGGATTCGTCGCATCTTCAACGACAGAAGGCGTCGCCCAAGACGTTCTACGAGTCACCGTAATCCGCGATCTCCTCCTGATGCCCCTGTCGCTCCTAGAGGGCCTGACCATCTTGGTCACCCCGATCGCCGTCATTGGAATGTTGCTTTTCCGCCGACAGGTCTCCACTGCCATCGAAGCTCTCACCACCGCCATGATCGCTGGAGTGGCCTCGTATGTAATCTTGCTGGGACTTCGCCAACTTCCTGAAACCATCACCGGTCCGCTCAGGGTCACGAACGTGGAGAACGGACAGGCGGCCTCGCACATCGCGATCAACCTGGTCGCAATCGCTCTCATTGCCCTCTTCACAGCTGCGGGTGAAGCGGAAGCACTTCGTTCAGTCCGCTGGTCCTACTGGGCTCTGGGCATCATCATCGTCATTTGGGTACTTCGCGGGCAACTCACTCTTCCATCCGCGTTGATCTCCGTTCTTCTTGGTCGCACTTTTGGTGTCTCGTCGCGTTTCTTCTTGGGCTTCCAAGACCGCAGTGCCTCGGGCGGCCAGATTGTGAAGGCGCTACTCTCGATCCGGATTATTCCCTCACGCGTCATCCGCACTGACCTTCTTCCCACCGGAGTCACGCTGGATACGTGGACTGTTGCGGAAACACCACACGGCCACTTCCGTATGGAGACCGCCGAGGCTGATTCAGCGGAATACACGATTGCCCGCCGACCACCGGTCGATGGAAACCGTCACTACCAGGTTTGGGATACCTACGGTGTTCCCTACGAAATCACCATCTTGGATCCGGGCCGCGGTATGGCCGGCACGCTCTTGGAAGTATGGAACAACGTTCGCCTGCGCGGGATTTCTCGCTGGGTTTCCCCCTCGGTGAAGGCTGCTGCAGAGCGTTCCATGTTGACTGCTATTTCAGCTAAACGTTCCGGTGTTCACTTGCCTGAGCCCATGGGTATTGCTCAAGCTGGGGACTCGATCATGACGGCGATGCGAGCCCTTCCTCCGACAGCTTCCCTCAAGGATCTGGCCGACACCGATGCACTGAGCGATGACATTCTTGATCAGGCGTGGAAGCAGCTCCTCTTGGCACACTCTCACGCAATCAGCCATCGCCACATCGCCCCTTCATCCGTCGCACTCGACCAGTCCTCAGAGGTTTGGCTGATCCACTGGGATGAAGGCGAGGTTGCAACGACTGAGCTCAACCAACGCATTGATATCGCTCAGCTTCTCACCCTGCTTGCTATCTATGCTGGGCCCGAGCGAGCGCTGGCCTCGGCCCGACGAAACCTCAGCGAAGCTGAATTGGTTGCCTGCGCACCGGTTCTTCAAAAGCCGGTCCTTCCTTCCGAGGTTTCCTCCACTCTTCGACGCAGCGATCTTCTGGATCGCCTGCGCGAGGCGATCGTCGCCGACACCCCGCAAGAATCCGTTCAGCCCGCAAACCTTCAGCGCTTCGCACCCAGGACAATGATTACCTTCGGTGTTCTGGCAGTTGCGGTTGTCGTCTTGATGGGTTCGCTCAACTTCTCCGATATCGTCACTGCGGTGAAGCAGGCAAGCCCTATTTGGATCGCTGTCGCTTTCGCTTTCGCAGCAACAACCTGGGTTGGAGGAGCCGTTCCCCTGGTTGCCTTCAGCCAAGAGAAGGTCAAATTTGGCGATGCCATCTTGGCTCAGATCGCAGCCTCCATCATTACTCTTGTTGCTCCCGCTGGAATCGGCCCGGCGGCGCTCAACCTGCGTTTCCTGACAAAGCAGAAGATGTCGACGGCCGCTGCCGTCACCACCGTCACTTTGCAGCAGATCTCCCAGTTCCTGGTGACCGTTTCATTGTTGGTCATCGTCCTGTTCTTCTCGGGTTCGTCGCTTTCGGTTTCACTCCCCTACGGCGCGATTATTGCCGGAACCGCTGTCGTAGCTGTGATTGTCATCGTGTGCATTTCGATTCCGAAGATCCGAAAGTTCATCTGGTCGAAGATCGAGCCAACATGGAAGCAGGTGTATCCGCGTCTTCTGTGGGTTGCCGGTCAGCCTCAGCGCCTCCTCGCGGTGCTCGGTGGAAACCTGCTCATGAATATCGGTTTCGTTGGAGCCTTCTGGGCGTCCTTGACCGCAATGGGCGGCTCATTGAACTTGGTGACGCTCTCCATCACCTACTTGGCCTCGAACTCGCTGGGTTCTGTTGTCCCCTCCCCCGGTGGCATCGGTCCGGTCGAGGCCGCACTCACCGGTGGCCTTCAAGTTGCCGGAATCGCCGTGTCCATGGCTCTTCCGACCGCAATCATCTACCGTCTGGTGACCTTCTACGGCCGCGCTCCCTTCGGTTGGGTGGCCCTGAAGATCATGCAGAAGCGAAACCTGATCTGATCCTGCTGACTTTGCCGCATATTGACAGACCGACATGCGGCTGCTAGTAAAGATTTTTCAGCCCTTCACAGCTCCAGACACCATGCCGGTTGACATCCGGTTCTGAACGAAAATGAACAGGATCAGCACGGGGATTGTGATGAGTGTCGAGCCTGCCATCACACCGCCCCAGTCCGAACCTTGCAGGCCCTGCTGGAAGGATTGCAGCCACAGTGGCAAAGTCACTGCCGAATCGCGAGAGAGCACAATCAGGGCCAGCGTGTATTCATTCCAGGAGTGAAGGAAGGCAAATACCGAGGTCGACACCAATCCCGGTGCGAGAAGCGGTAAGGTCACACGCATGAATGCCTGGATTCGGGTGCATCCGTCGATCATTGCGGCCTGCTCAAGTTCTTCAGGAACGGCCTCGACATAACCGCGCATCATCCACGTGACGAAGGGGAGCACGCCACCCACGTACAGCAATGACAGGCCAGCAACAGAGTTCAACAACGCCCATGAGTCCAACATCCTGTACTGGGAAATAAAAAGCGCTTCGGCGGGGATCATCTGAATCACAAGGATTGCAACGATCAAAGTCCGACGGCCTCGGAAATTAAAACGTGCCAAGGCCAGAGCTGCAAGAAGTGAGCACAAGGTTGTTGCCACGACGGTGATGACTGCCGCGCTCAAGGACATAAGCAACGCGGAGTGAAATGCCGGAGATGAGAGCACTTTGGCGAAGTGTTCAGTGGTCAGCGGCGCGGGGATCAACTTAGGCGGGCTCGACAGAAGGTTTCTCTCGGTTTGGAATGCTGAGTTCACCATCCAATACACGGGAAGGAGCCAAACGAGCGAAGTGATGACCAAAATCGCATTAACTGCAATCTTGCCCGGATGGATTTTCTTGCGATTGAGGGGACGAGGCGCAGCCTGGTGTGCGCGTTCCCGAACCTGTGCAGCGCTCATCGTGCATCCCCCTTCGTGAAGAGCATGTGAATGTATTTCGCTGTAATCACCACGGTGATCAGCAAGATGACCGTTGCAAGGGCCGAGGCCATCCCGTAGTTACCCTGAGAGATACCGAGGCGGTACACGTAGGTACCCAGAAGGTTTGTTTCAGTCGAAATCGAACCCGATTGCTGAAGAACGTAGATGTGGGTGAAGACACGCAGGTCCCAAATCACCTGAAGGACACCAATGAGTGCGATCACTGGAGAGATCGACGGGAAGATCACGTAACGAAGGCGTGCGATGTAGCCAGCTCCATCAATCTGCGCGGCTTCAAGCAAAGAGTCATCGATCTGCGTGACAGCTGCGTAAATGGAGATCGTTGCTAGGGGCATGGATGCCCAGATGATGATTGCCGAGGCGACTAAGAAGAAGGTCCAATACGAAGCCGAGAGCCACGCGAATCCCTTGAAGGGAAGGCCAATCGATGCCAAAAGGAAGTTGATCAAACCAAAGTTCGGGTCAACCAACCATTGCCACACAGTCAAAGAGGCAAGCAGCGGCATTGCCCAGACAACAATCAGGGTGGAGTTCATGAAGGTTCTGGCAGTGGGAGAGGCCGCGCGCATCATGAGCGCCAGGGAGATTGCACCGACCATGGTCAGTCCCGCAGTCCACGCGCAGAAGGCAAGGGATTTTGCCAGGACAGACCAGAAATAAGAGTCGGAGAGAATCGCAATGTAGTTATCCAGCCCCACCCATGTTGGTGGCTTCCCGAATTGCTGTTCCAATCCGAATTTTTGTAACGACATAAGGAACTGGCGAACCATGGGGTATCCCAGAACAACCAGGACCAAAATAACGGCTGGGCTGAGAAGGAGGAAGGGTGCCAGTGTGCGCGTGAGTTTCTTGCGTGGGCTGCCCGCGCGCACTGGGCTTTGCGAGGAGGTCATCGTTGCTCTCTCCGACTGTTGGGAAGGTTCGGGGAGTCGCCCGCGAAAGGCCGGGCGACTCCCCGATTCGGATGCGCCTTTCTGTCTATTCTTCAGATTGGCGCGAGATTTGAAGGAGTATCACTCCTACTGCTTGTTCAGCGTGGTATCGAGCTTCGCGCCTGCATCCTTTGCAACAGTCTTCACATCCTTGCCCTGGGCGATTTCGGTGAAGAAGTCTCGGATGACGTTATCGCCTGCAACGACACCCCACTGAGGTGTGTTCGGCGTGAGCTTGGAGTTTTCGATAACGGTGGTAGAGATGTCCGCAAATGCGCCTTCCGAGGCCGAACCGTACTGGGTATTACCGGGAGTCCATCCGGCCTTGGCAACCATGGTCTGGAACTTCTCAGAGAAGATCACTTCAAGGGCCTTCTTGGCCAGCTCGGGGTTCTGCGCGTTTGATGCCAGCGAAATGGAGGAGCCACCTGCGAAGGTCTGTCCGACGCTTCCTTCCTTGACTCCGGGGATCGGCATGACCCCAACCTTTCCTGCATCCCACAGTTCCTTATCGATCTTCTTGGCGACCGAGCCAGTGCCGACCAGAATACCGACTTTGTTCTCATTGAAGTACTTCTGGAAGCTCTTCTGCGAAGCGGAGGAGTCCATCGCGTATGCGGTGCCCTCCTTGAAGATCTTCTGAATACGCTCGAGCGAGGCGATGGTGGCCGGATCGGTGAGCTTTTCTTGCCACTTCCCATTGCTCAAGGTTGCGTAGTCGCCGCCGCCGGCGAACATCAGGGATTCGACACCGTGGATATCCACTGCCGACAGGTACATGCCGGAGAATCCTTCAACGTTATCTGGGTTGGCCTTGCCCAGCTTGATTGCCGCGTCTGCCAGCTCATCGATGGTCTTCGGGACAGCGATGTTGGCCTTTTCGAAAAGATCCTTACGGTAGATAATTCCGCGAGCGCCCGCATACAGCGGAAGTGCGTAAAGCTTGTTATCCCAGCGTCCTGCATCGATGAAGGACTGAATAAGCTTGTCGCCACCGACCTTGTTGTAGAGGTCATCGACGGGTGCGAATGCGCCGACCGATGCGAAGACCGCGGTCTGGGTGTTACCGGTTTCGACCAGATCGGGGCTTTCGGACTTGGAGGCCAGCGAGGTTTGCAGCTTGGAGACGATTCCGTCCCAAGGCTGGATTTCAACCTTGAGGGTATTTCCGGGGTTCTGTTCTGCGAAGGTCTTTTCTAGGTATGCGATGGCGTCGTCCGAAATCGAGCCTTCCATGAACCACACGCGCACGGTCTTTCCGGTCACCGCGGAGGTGTCAGAAGATGCGCTTGCATCGGGGGTCGAAGACTTTCCGCATGCGGCGAGGCCGAGGCTAAGGACACATGCTGTGGCCAGAGCGATCACACGCCTTCTGGTTGTGTGCTGAGACATCTTAATTTCCTCTCAAACGCTACGCGCCTATGCGTAGATGAGTTTTAGTATCACCGTCGACAAAAAGTTTGTCAAGGAGCGTAACACTTTTGTTATGCAACTGAGCGGACAATCGATTCGACGATTTCCTCATCGTGAACGATGACCCGGAAGGCTGCAGCAGCCATTTCCTGTGCCGAGGCCGGCTCACCCGCGCAGGAAAAACGGACGTTGTGCGCAGACAGAGGAAGGCCTCGGCGACGAACGACGCGACGAAGCGGCTCGAGAAGGTGAGCACCCACCTTTGCAAGCTCTCCCCCAAGGATAATTTCCTCGGGATCAAGAAGATTCGTCACGGTGACCATCGCAACGCCCAGCTGTTCACCAATTTCTTCAACCAAACTCACGCAAGCATGATCGCCGTCATTCACAGCATCAACAAAATCGGATACCCCCGCTTTTTCGCCCAGAATTGGTCGAAGACGAGCAAGGATTGCGGGGCTCGACACATACTGCTGCAGACAGCCCCTATTCGAGCATTCGCAAGGAATTCCCATGGGATCAATACTGATATGCCCCAGCTCGCCCGCTCCCCCGTGCCCCCATCGAATCAGCGCCCCATCCAGAACATATCCCATGGTGATGCCATGAGAAAGATGGACGTAGGCCACGGAAGATGCCGGCTCACCCATTCGCTCATACTCAACAAATGCGGCCAGTCGCGCCGTATTCTCGACGCAAATCGGAGCATCCAGTAGTGCGCCCATCGCCTTAAGCGGATTAGTGCCCTTCCACATCGACGAGGCCGCACTCCCGACCACTTCACCCGTGCGAACGTTGATTTGAGTATTAACCGCAACGTGACCCGCACGCACCATAGGATCGCCAAGCTGGGCACGCATGACAGACAGCGGCGCTGCGACGTGTGAGAGGCGAACTTTTCCGCTTTCGTGCGGGTATTCTGCGATTTCGCGAGAATTGAGAAGGCGGCCATCAACACTGCCGATCGAAATTAACGTCCGATCAATCCAGAAGACAACCGACACCAGAACACCCACTTTTTCCGTGAGTTTGACGGTGGATTTCAATGGAGATTCTCCATCATCGGCCATGTATCCCTCGGCAATGAGGTCCTGGACCAGATTCGTGACGGTTGTGCGAGAAACCGAAAGACTGCGAGCCAATGCAGCGCGATGCTGCGGCCCCTGCATCACAAGAGCTGCAATTGCGCGCTCTTTATTTGTACTCAGCACTTTTACTCCATTCAGACCTTGGCACGCACAGAATCTGGTGTTACGATTCGTAACACTAAAGTCGGTTGACCTAATTAAAGAGGATTAACGTGTCACCCTCAATGATCCCACATGATCGCGAATGCACACCAGCCTTCGCATGGCGTGGATTTATGCTCGATTGCGCACGGACATTCTGGCCGCCCGAGCTTATCCACGAGATCATTACTCTGCTGGGACGCTATGGCTTCAACCGCCTTCACCTTCACCTCACCGATGATGCGGGCTGGCGCATCCAGATCCCCGAATTCCCTAAACTCACCCAAACGGGTGCGCATTTACCGCGCGAAGCCTTCGACTGGTACGACAATGTCGACTCGGATAAACGCGCCGTCATGATCGCGAGCGCTCCCCAAGACTCCACGCGGGGCTATTACACGGATGATGAGATCCGGGAAATTATCACCCACGCTTCCTCAGAAGGAATTGAGGTCATCCCAGAAATTGACCTTCCCGGTCACATGCATGCAGCAATTCGCTCCTACCCCGAGCTGGGAGATCCAGCATTGGCGAAGCTCCCTCCCGAGCATTGGAGCCATCGTAATGACCTTCTTTGGCCTACAGATCAATCCTGGGCTTTGATTGATGCCGCACTCACCCACGTCGCTCTTCTATTCCCATCCCCGGTCATTCATATCGGAGGGGACGAATGTCGTTTCGAGACCTGGGAAAACGATCACGCCTTGATGGGTTCTCTAGCATCCCAAGGAATTCACAGCGGACGTCAGCTCCAAGAATCCATAACTCGACGCGCACTAGAGATCCTTCATTCTCTGGGTAAGCGCGCTGCCGGTTGGGATGAACTCACCGAAATTGCTCCGGCGGATGTTCTTGATGACACTCTCATCATCGCGTGGCGAGGATTCGGCGAAGGGCCCAGACGTGCAGCACTCTCTGGGCAACCCTGGGTGTACGGATGCTGCGACCAGCTCTACCTCAACCGCCTCGCCGGCCAAGCCCAAGAGGAGCCGGCTGCCATGTTCGGAGTGATTACTCCCGAACGTATCCTCACTGAGGTCATGGAAGAGATCACGCATGCAGCCTCGGCGCCGATTGGTATTCAAAGTGCACTGTGGTGCGAATTTGTTCCCACGCGCGAGCAGTTGTACTACCAACTTTTCCCGCGTTTGCTTGCCGTCGCTGAAATCGCTTGGCACGGTTTGTGCGCCCTGGATGGCACCGAGATGCGCGAAAGGATCGATACGGAAATGCAGTGGCTGGCTCAGCAAGGAATCTACGGTCGGAAAGCTTAAGTTTTTCTACTGACGTTCCGAACGTGAGAGATTGTCGCGGATAGCCCGGCCGATCTTTTCGTGGGTATCATCCTGAATCCACTGCGAATCCAAGCCAAAGTGTGATCCCGCGTTTTTCTCATCCTCGCGAAGCCCTAAAATCGCTTCCCACAACGGAATGAGTTCTTCGTGATAGGTGTGCCCATGACCACCTGGAGCCGTACCCGCAACCGGCATATCGACGAGGACCTGAATGTAGGTCGCACCTCGTGTGTATTGCATATGGGGGCTGACATCCCCATCAACCTTTTCTGAAATCCAGTCGGGCTTGTGCCACACTAACTCCGAATTCCACCAAACCACCGGATCCGAGGGATGCTGGGCATAGACAACACTGGGATAGTTCCAATCGCCAAGTTCGCGACCGTACACATCTGCCCACAGATTCTCTGGAACATTAACGAAACGTACGTGGCGGCCATTTGCAACAACGGGAGCAACCTCGGGACTGCCTCGGTGACGGATGGCGGTTAGTTCCGCATGCATCGGCGTAAACGCAGGAGTTCCCACCCAGAGCGCACCATCAGTCCGACTTAAAACATCGACAATTCCCGAGAAGACATGTTGCGAGGCGTAGGCCCCTAAAGATTCTCCGCAGACGAAAAGTGCTGGCCTACGGTCTTCTGGAATCTCATCCACTGCGCGACGAATCGTTTCAAAAAGAATAACCGCTGCTTCTTCAGAAACATCCAGGTCCGTCAGGAAGTTAATCGAGGAAGGAACGAAGGAGTACTGCATCGAAGCCGTCGCGCAATTTCCACAAGTCAAGTACTCCAGAGGTTGAACCTGCCATTCGTCAACCCATCCAGATCCCGTCGAAGTGGCAATCAAGATGACAGCGCGATCAAAAGCACCCGTCCGGTGCAATTCCTCGACAACAAGGTCAGCGGCATTTTGCAGGCTCTGTCCTTCTTCGGGCATCCCCGCATACACGCGAATGGGCTCCATAGCCGAGCAACCCGTAACGGCCTCGATATCGGTGCGGCTAGGACCTCGACCAAGAAAACCGCGGCCCTGCCCGCCCACGGCACGCCAAGAGGAACGCGACTGCGGCGAACCCGAACGCTCAGGCACCTGGGGCTGGACAATCCCCTTTGCCGTGCGGTTATTCATCTTTCGCGCATGACGGGTGAAGAAATTAATACCCAGCTTCAGAAGGACCTGCGAGGTCAAGGCATACACAATGACGACAAGAATGAGCAGGGAAAGAGCCAGCGCGAAGACCATGTGCATCCACTGGCTCAGAACACTAACAATTGTCCGGCCAATCCACTGTAGGCCCCAAGCAATACCGAGCAAAGCCAGCATCAGGATGAAAGCACAGACAGTCCCCAGGAGGTATTCCCCTAAGGTCTCACCACGCATTCCGACCAGATGATTGGCACGCTTGCGCTCGCGATAGGACTGGAGCAACCAGCGGAGGAACCACAAGAAGAACCCCAGCAGTAGTACAGCCCTAAAAGCAATCGATACCGATTGTGGAGCAGTAATTTCAACACCGAGCCTGGGCACAACCAGGGCGTAGAAACGCTGGATCGTCAGTCCGACGATGTAGCCAACAGCCGAGAGAACACCGGAGGCAACCGCGTGCCACTGCCACGATCGGGCAAGAAGAGAAGGCGAAACGGATACTCCGTACATCACCAGCGCGCCGACGACGCCAATGAGTGAAATATCCATAACACCTCCTCTGAATATGTCTCATTCTGCCCGATCTGCAACCCAGACGAGCGTGAAATAGGGCAGTTTCACAGTGGAGTGAGACTCAAAGCCCAGATGCTCATACAGGTACCAGTGCAGATTCTCTTGCATTTTTTCACGCCCCGCAGCAGTGGAGCGCAAGTAGGACGAGCGCGTTGTCCCCAGCTCCATAATGGCTTCGGGGGTCATGGAATCACTCCAATCGAAACGATTCAATACCGGTTGGGACCAGTGCTCCCCCACGGTCGGAGGACGGTCGGGACGGTGAACATCACCCGAACGCATAATTCTCGTGAGCCTGTGGACCCATGGGATTGTCACATCCAGTTGATTCCACATAATCATCAACTGCCCACCGGGGCGCACAATTCTGTGCATTTCTTGCCTCGCTGTCTGCGGATCCACCCAATGCCACGATTGCGCGAATACGGCGCGGTCAACGCTTGCATCCGGCAACCCAGTTGCCTCAGCAGCGGCATCAACGACCTGCACATTCTGATCGTGTCCCAGGAGCTTCACCAGTTGTTCGCGCATCGCCTGAGCTGGCTCAACTGCGATCACCTTCGCCCCACGCTCAAGAAGCTCCGCGGTCAGTTTTCCCGTTCCCGCACCGACATCCGCAATGGTGATTTCCGAGGCCTTCTCCCCCGCAAGAATCGTATCGATTGCCTGACGCGGGTAGCTTGGACGAACAGCACCATAGGAATCTGTCGCGTGTTGAAAGGGATTGGTCACGAGTGAAGCCTAGTGGATTGTCCCCCTAGATGCCCGGAC
>CALIEP010000345.1 GCA_938022345.1 uncultured Actinomyces sp. | reverse complement strand
AGGCGGACCAAGTTACCGGTCACGAAAGGCGTACCCACGGCCTCGTTCGGGGTGAATTGGAGGTTCTGGTCGACCTTCAGGGTCAAACCAGAAGGAGAACGATCGTTGGCAAGCACTGAAACCGAGGCGATATCGCCAACACGAACGCGCGTGCGGTCTGGCTGCAACTCGGGAGGCTGCTTCGTGTCCTGTGCGCTGGTTGGAACGACGGTTACTCGTGCCTTAGCGGTATTCGTACCATTGGAGACGACGTAGTCGAAGGACACTGAGCTCTCGAGGCCACCGGGGGCAGTAATGCGCAACAGATGGCGGTCGACCAGAGTCACTTCCAAGCCGAGATTTGCAGGAACTTCAATTCTTTGGACGACCAGCACGCCGCCAGCGGGATCTGAGTCGTTATTCAGGGGCGCAACCAGTGCAGAGCCGCCTGCGGGCAGGACGGCGAGGTCATCCTCAGCAACGGGAACTGCCTGCTGATCGGCCTCGACAACATCAACGCGAATAACACCCAAAGCGGTCGCAGGACCGTCAGAAACGGTGTAGGTGAATTGGTAGGAGCCCGGGGCTTGGGCAACGAAATTGACCGTTCCCAGTTCAAGATCGGGGGTAATTTGGCTTCCCGCAGGTGCAACAGAAAGAGCGACTAGAGACAGGCTGTCACCGTTGGGGTCAGTGTCATTCGCAAGAGGAGAAATTGTCGCCACTTCACCGGCACGTGCGACATAGAAGTCTGCGTTCGCTACAGGAGGCAAGTTCCCGGGGTTCTGAACATTAACGGTGAGGGTACCTGTAGTGCTCTGACGGCCATCTGAGACCTCAAGAGTGATTGTGTGTGCACCCACGCTGGCACCGAGATCTCGGATTTGAAGTGTTCCTTCTTCGCGGAACTGAAGTTCAATGCCCTCTGGCGCGTGAGCATTCGCCAAGAAGATGGGGTCACCATCCGGGTCTTGCCAGTCAGTCAACACGTTGTACTCGATTTGAGCGAGGTTGCCCAGAGTGACACCGGGATCACGAAGCTGCTTTGGCCCCGAGTTCATTTCCCACGGGTGGACGGTCACATTCACGCGAGCAGTGGCAACCGCTTTACCGTCGGAAGCCTCATAAGTGAAGGACGTGCTACCGGTTTGGTTTTCGGGAACATCCGTAA
>CALIEP010000344.1 GCA_938022345.1 uncultured Actinomyces sp. | reverse complement strand
GGACGCCATCATTTTGTCAAAGAGGCGCATGTGAGGGCATCGACTAGACACCTCACCCCCGATCGCACCACAACAGCAAAGCCGGGCCACGCCCTCGCGCGACCCGGCCATTGCCTCGTAGAAGAAAACTCAGACGTTGAAGCGGAACTCCACGATATCGCCGTCCTGCATGACGTAGTCTTTGCCTTCCATGCGGACCTTACCGGCAGCCTTCGCTGCGGCCATGGAACCGGCCTCGATCAGATCGTCGTAGGAGACGATCTCAGCCTTGATGAAGCCCTTTTCGAAATCCGTGTGGATGACGCCTGCAGCCTTTGGATCTGTGTCGCCCTTGTGAATCGTCCAGGCGCGCGCTTCCTTCTCACCAGCGGTCAGGTAGGTCTGCAGGCCAAGGGTGTCAAAGCCGACTCGTGCCAACTTATCCAAGCCGGATTCGCTCTGACCGGACTCCGCCAGCATTTCTCGAGCGTCGTCCTCGTCCAGCTCAACAAGCTCGGACTCAAACTGCGCATCCAAGAAGATCGCTTCAGCGGGGGCAACAAGTGAACGCAACTCGTCCTGCAGTTCCTTGTTGTCCATTTCTTCAGCATCCATGTTGAACACGAAGATGAAGGGCTTAGAGGTCATCAGCTGGAAGGACTTGAGTGCATCCTGATCAAGCTTTGCCCCCGCGGGGCCGCTGAGCAGTTCGCCCTTTTCAAGTAGTTCCATTGCCTCGCGCGCGGTCTCCAAGACAATTGCCTCGGTCTTCTTGCCGCGAACTTCCTTTTCCAGACGCGGGATCTGCTTCTCAAGCGTCTGCATGTCAGCCAGAATCAGCTCAGTCTTAATGGTTTCAATATCCGACTCAGGATCAACCTTGCCATCAACGTGCACAACGTCGGGGTCGGAGAAAGCACGCGTCACCTGGCAAATGGCGTCGGCCTCGCGAATGTTCGCAAGGAACTGATTGCCCAAGCCCTCACCCTCAGACGCACCACGCACAATACCCGCGATATCAACGAAAGAAACGGTCGCGGGAATAATGCGCTGAGAACCGAAGATCTCGGCGAGCTTGTTCAAACGCGCATCGGGAAGCGGAACGACACCCACATTCGGTTCGATAGTTGCGAAGGGATAGTTCGCAGCCAGAACGGTCGCACGGGTCAGAGCATTAAACAGGGTGGACTTGCCAACGTTGGGCAGGCCAGCGATACCAATAGTTAAAGACACGCCCCTATCCTATCCGACGAGGCCGCACTCCCGTTTGCCCGCACGCACAGAAAGTACGTGAAAAAGCGGGTGAACTTTCGCTCAGCTGGTGTGATCAGGCCCGTCGGTGCGACGCGCATGCGGGCGAACATCGATCTGTCCGGCCTTCTTCAAATCTGAACGTAGGTCACGGGGAAGAGCGAAGGTCGTCGTTTCCGTCTCAGTTCGGACTTCCTCAACAGTTGGGAAACCGCGTTCCTGAAGCCAGGCAATCACATCACGGACAAGGATTTCCGGCACTGACGCACCCGAGGTCAAGCCTACGGTCTTCGCACCTGCGAACCATTCTTCCTGAAGTTCTTCTGCCTTATCGATGCGATACGCAGCGGGAACACCCGATTCGAGCGCGACATCAACCAAACGTACCGAGTTCGAGGAATTCGCTGAGCCCACAACAACCATGACATCGACTAGAGGGGCAATGACCTTCACAGCCCCCTGACGATTTTGCGTCGCGTAGCAAATGTCATCTGAAGGCGGATCAACAAGTTTGGGGAAACGCTGGCGCAAACGATCAACCGTTTGACGCGTCTCATCAACAGAAAGGGTCGTCTGCGAAATCCACACAACGCGCTCGGGGTCACGAACGACCAGATTGTCAACTTCTTCAGGCGTTCCAACCACTTGAATGTGTTCGGGAGCTTCGCCAAAAGTACCTTCAACTTCTTCGTGACCTTCGTGGCCGACCAAGATGATGTCGTAATCGTCCTTCGCGTAACGCACGGCCTCTCGGTGTACCTTCGTCACCAGCGGACAGGTCGCATCGATTGTTGCAAGGTGGCGCTGGGCTGCAACCGCATGAACTTCGGGCGAAACCCCGTGAGCAGAGAAGACCACACGCGCGCCTTCAGGAACCTGATCGGTTTCTTGAACAAAGATCGCCCCGCGCTTCGTCAAAGATTCGACGACAAACTTATTGTGAACAATTTCTTTACGGACATAGACAGGTGCACCGTAAAGATCCAAAGCTTTTTCAACGACATCAACTGCGCGATCAACACCCGCGCAATATCCACGAGGCGCTGCAAGCAGGATCTTCCCACCTTCGACGCGGGAATCGCTTTCGATATTACGAAGGGTGTCGTCATGAGTCATAGATCAACCGTACAGGCCGCCATGTGCATCTGCGAACCATAATTGCTTTTCCTTCCCAGTCTGGACGCAAATGCCCCTGGCCTGTGTCATGCTTATTCCGTGCCAGAGAACATGCCCCCCGCAGCTAAAGCTGCTGATACGACGCGCGAAAACCCGTGGCCGCTGCGCAGACTCACACAGAACATCAAGATCTACGTTGACCGAATGTCTTCGCTCTGGGTGGAAGGTCAGGTCGTCCAATATAACCCGCGCCCGGGCTCGCGCATGGCGTTTTTCACCTTGCGCGACACCGAATCTGACACCTCGATGACCGTTACGGCTTTCCCGAATGTCATTTCTGCAGTCGGTGCAGGATTTGAAGAAGGCGTCAAAGTAGTCACGCGCGTCAAGCCCGTTTTTTGGGAACGCAGCGGAAGCTTGAACCTCCAAGCTGCCGAGGTTCACCTTCAAGGCCTTGGCGATCTATTGGCTCAAATTGAACGCCTGCGCCAAAAACTTGCAGCCGAAGGCCTCTTCGATGAACGACGTAAGAAACCCCTTCCTTTCCTACCGCGCGTGATCGGCCTGGTGTGTGGCCGAAACGCAAAAGCAAAAGATGACGTCATTGTGAACGCAAGTGCACGCTGGCCCGCTGCGCGTTTCGAAGTCCGCGAGGTTGCGGTCCAGGGCCAGTACGCGGTGCGTGAGGTCAGCGATGCCATTGCTGAGCTCGATCAAATTCCTGAAGTTGACGTGATTGTTGTTGCCCGAGGCGGCGGTTCCGTTGAGGATCTTCTTCCCTTCTCTGACGAGGCCTTGGTACGTGCCGCTGCAGCCACCTCCACTCCCCTGGTGTCGGCAATCGGGCATGAGGGCGATGCACCACTTTTGGATTACGTGGCAGACTTCCGTGCATCGACTCCGACAGATGCTGCTAGGCAAATTGTTCCTGACCTTGTCCAAGAGCTTGAGGGTTTAGCTGGTGCTTCCCAAGCAATGCGGAATGCAATCGAGCGCAGACTGACACAAGAACGCCATCATTTGGATCTTGTTGTTTCGCGTCCCATCTTCCTCACGCCGGCAGCAACGCTGGAACCTCATCGTGTCCTCATTGATTCAGCGGTGACAAATTTGCGTTCCCGGATAGAGCGGCGCCTCAGCGAGGAACGCCAGGGAATAGTTCAGGCCTCGGCAACCCTGCGCGCTCTTTCACCACAGGCCACTTTGGAACGCGGGTATTCCATGCTCAAGCTTCCCTCTGGCGAATTGGTTCGCGACGCCTCGCAAGTACCTAAAGGCACCCTGGTCGAAGGCATCCTTGCCTCAGGCCGCTTGGTCGCCCAAGTCGTTGGCTCCACACAAGCAACAAATAGCGCAGCACCGGCAAACGAATAACCCGTCCTACCTTCTCACCCAAAACAGCCACCCAACTTGGAGGATCACATGGCAGAAAATACGCTCCCGGCACCGGAATCCCTATCGTATGAAGCAGCACGCGATGAATTAATCGCCATCGTGAAGACGCTGGAAAGCGGACAGGCGCCCCTAGAAGACACTCTTGCCATGTGGGAACGCGGCGAAGCTCTTGCCACCCGCTGCCGCTCGATTTTGGACGCGGCAACCCAACGGATGGAACAGGGAACAGAAAATTAATTCTCCGTCGCCCAGGCCCCCAGAGATTGGTTAGACTGAGAACGTAAATTGCTCGAGGAAACCAGCCGAAGTGGTCTGGAAAACAGGAGGAAACATGGACCTCGCAACCGACCCCCACATCCTCTCCATCGGAGAAGCCCTGATGGATATCGTGGTCCCCGCAGATAGCCCTATCGCGGCTGTCGAGATCCCCGGGGGCTAACCGGCAAACGTCGCAATGACGCTAGGACGCTTGGGCCGTAACGTTGGCCTGCAAACGTGGCTGGCACACGATGAACGCGGCGACATCCTCGAAGAACACTTCACGGCCTCGCACGTTGTCATCACCGAGGAGTCCTTCGGCGCTGATCACACACCAACCACACTCGCAAAGCTCAACGAAAAGGGCGCGGCAACCTACACCTTCGATCTTGATTGGTGTCCAAATAGCCCGATCGCCGTATCCACCCAGGCCCGAATCGTTCACTCCGGTTCCATTGCTGCAGTGATCGAACCCGGCGCACACGCCGTTTTGGATGCAATGGTCACCGAGCGCCAGCACGCCATCATCACCTATGACCCCAATGCTCGCCCCGCTCTCATGGGGACACCCGAAGAAGCATTGGCTACCGTCAATAAGTTCATCGGTATCTCCGATGTCGTCAAAGTTTCCGACGAAGATATCGCTTGGCTCACCAACGGTCGCGAGATCGACGATGTAGTGCGCGATTGGCTCACCGCAGGCCCCTCACTGATCGTTGTGACAAAGGGCAAGGATGGCGCAGCGGCATTCACCTCCAATGGTGTTCGCCGTTCTATCCCCGCGGGAGATGTCAAGGTCGAAGACACCGTCGGTGCGGGCGATTCCTTCATGGGCGGTCTGATCGACGCCCTGTGGTCACTCGGCCTAGTGGGCGCTATGTCGCGTCCCGCTCTGCGTGATTTGGATGCCTCAAAGGTCGACTTCATCTTGGAGCGCGCAGCAACGATCGGCGATATCACGGTCTCTCGTGCGGGTGCGAACCCACCGTGGCTCTCTGAACTCGCTGAGTTCCTAGCCTGAGACGCTCAATCGAGAGGCGTTGAAAGACGCGGGGGCGCGGATCTTTTGATCCGCGCCCCCGCGCTGTATCAAGCTGAAGCCTCACAACAGGGAACTACTTCCCCATTCGCCGCTCTCTTTGCGCATAGGCACGAAGTGCGCGAAGGAAATCAATCTTCCTGAAGTCAGGCCAATAGGTTTCGCAGAAATAAAACTCAGAGTGTGCAGACTGCCAAATCATGAAGCCTGACAGTCGCTGTTCGCCAGAGGTTCGAATGACAAGATCCGGATCGGGTTGATCACCGGTATACAGGTGTTCGGCAATGTCCGAGTCCTTCAAACGCGAAGCAAGTTCTTCAAGACTTTCACCCCGCTGCCCAGCGTCACGGATCACCTCACGCACGGCCTCGACAATCTCATGACGGCCGCCGTAGCCAACCGCGATGTTGACGCTCAGAGCGCTCTTTGAGGGACTTTCCTGAGCAGATTGTCGAAGAGAATTGGCAATATCTTCAGGAAGCAGTCGAAGGTCACCAACAATTCGCAGGTGCCATTTACCGGTCTGACTCAATGCCGAAACAGCCTGAGAGATGATCGCGAGCAGCTCAGAGAGCTCATCACTTTGACGGGATAGATTATCTGTCGAAAGCATCCACAAGGTGACGATCTCAACGCCAACTTCTTCGGCCCAACCCAAGAATTCAGTGATCTTCCCTGCACCAACACGGTGCCCCTGGGACGCGGTGAAGCCAATCGATTTAGCCCAGCGACGATTCCCATCCAAAATCACGCCAACGTGACGAGGAATAGGTCGTCCCACCAAAGACGCACGGAGGCGCTTTTCATAGACGTCATAAAGCACATTCCACTGTGACACTGCTAAACCCTTCCACGCGTGAGCGCGTCAACATGGGTTAAGAGTATCGCGAATATGACGCTCATCGCATATTTGTTCCTCATGCAAACATCCAGTTTCACTGTTCACAATCAGCGGAAGACTGCTGCCTTTCCCTTTAAATTGGCGTACCCTACGGTGTAGTAAGTTACGCATGCGTAGGTTGATCTTTCGTGGAGGCACTCATGAAAATCGCTTCCCTCAAACCCACCCAGTGGTTTCCCGGACAAAAGGTATCGATTAAGCCCCACCTGCGGGGTTGGATTCACCTTGTCGCGGCACCGCTGTCTTTGGCGGCCTCGATTGTCCTCACCTGCCTTGCGCCCACCGGCGCAACCAAAGGCGGGTCCGCAATCTACCTTGCGGCCTCGTTGATTCTCTTTGGAATCTCTGCGCTCTACCACCGCTTTTATTGGTCCCCGCGCTGGGAAATCGTGTGGAACCGCCTTGACCACTCAAACATCTTCCTTCTGATAGCGGGAACATACACGCCTCTGTCCATCGCTATCCTCCCCCATGACCAGGCAGTGACAATCTTGTCCATCGTCTGGGGAGGGGCACTCCTGGGGATCTTGCTCAACCTGTTTTTGCCAACCTCACCGCGCTGGCTGGCAACACTGATCTACGTCGCTCTGGGATGGGTTGCTCTCTGGTATCTGCCGCAGTTTTGGGAACTAGGTGGCGCTGTGATTGTGTGGCTGATTCTTGCAGGCGGAATTCTGTACACAATCGGAGCAGTGGTCTACGCGACGAAGAAACCAGACCTTTCACCGCGTTGGTTTGGCTTCCACGAGATCTTCCACCTGTGCACCGTGCTCGCGTGGGCATGCCACTGCGTGGCCGTGTATCTCGCTGTCTTGTAATTCCTTTTCCACAGATAGCGCAAATACGCCCGCAGCACCCTTAAGGCTGGTAGGCTGTCAAATCTGTAGAGTCAAAGAACACGTCGATACTCATCGACACATGTCGGAGGCAAAGTAATGGCTGATACCCAGTGGCTGACACAAGCCCAGTATGACAAGCTCCAGGCGGAGCTGACGGAGCGCGTCGAGGTACGCCGCCCCGAAATTGCGCGTCTTATTGACGCCGCGCGCCAAGA
>CALIEP010000343.1 GCA_938022345.1 uncultured Actinomyces sp. | reverse complement strand
GTTTCAACGGTTGGTTTGGTTACCGCAATTGATCGTCTATCTAAAGAAGGTCTTCCGGTGACTCTTGCGGTCTCACTGCACGCCCCGGATGATGACCTTCGTGATGAGCTCATCCCCATCAATTCCAGGTGGAAAGTAGGAGAGCTTCTAGACGCCGCGCGCAGATACTTTGTGGCTACTGGTCGGCGAGTTTCTATCGAATATGCGCTGATTAAAGACATGAACGATCAGGTTTGGCGTGCCCAATTACTGGCAGATGAGCTCAATAAGAGGGGCAGGGGATGGGCACACGTCAATCCCATTCCGTTGAATCCCACTCCTGGTTCGATCTGGACCGCATCCACCCGTCGGGCGCAGGATGCATTTGTGAAGACGCTGCGAGACAATGGAATCTCGACAACGATTCGAGACACACGTGGGTCCGATATCGACGGGGCTTGCGGTCAGCTCGCAACGGCTGTTAATAACCGTTAGCGTGCACGTCAGAGTGCACGTGAAAATAGTGCACACGAAGAGGAGAAGTGATGGGCGACGCTTTCCCGACTACGGGAATTTTCCGGCGCGGTTACGGTAAGGATGCCGTAGATGAGTTCTTCATCGATGCTCGTCATGCATACGAGGGAGGGCTTCCGGCTGAACAGTTCAGTGCTGAACAGGTTCGTCAAGCGTCCTTCCCGAGGCAACGTAATGGCTATGACACCCAAGCGGTAGATGCGGCAATGAGTCGACTCGAAGCTGCTTTTGTCCAGCGCGACCGCGCCGACAACATCGCTGTTAATGGCGAAGGCGCTTGGTACGAAAAGGTAGCCGATCGTGCGACGACACTGTATCCGCGTCTGCTCCGCCCCTATGGACAGCGTTTTTCACATCCCCGTTCGGGAATCGGCTATAACGCTGAACAGGTCGATGACCTTTTGGACCAGATTGCAGCTTTCTTTGACGATCGTGAGGATCTGGCTGCTGATGATGTGCGGCATGCGCTTTTCAAGTCCGCACGCGGTAAAAAAGCCTATGCAATGGGTCCGGTCGATGCCTATCTTGGGCGCGCCGTTGAAATCCTTCTTTCAGTGAACTGACACATGAGTACACAGGTTGTTCTGCTTGGTTCTACGGGATCAATCGGCACACAGGCGCTTGAGGTTATTGACCAGCACCACGAAGATTTCGAGGTTGTCGCACTGAGCGCTGGCGGCCGCTCTCTTGAGCTTTTGGCGGAGCAATGTGTTCGTTATCGACCTCGGGTCGTTGGAATCCACGATGGCGATGCGCGCAGGCTTGAGTCTCTGATTGCCTCGGCTTCTGGTGAAATTCCAGAGATTTTGGTCGGACCGGATGCCTCAACACAGATTGCGGGATCCTTCCCTCAGGCAGTCGTCCTCAACGGTATTACCGGCGGTGTTGGGCTTGGCCCCACCCTTGCAGCCCTCGAGGCCGGGTCGACCCTTGCCTTAGCAAATAAAGAATCCCTGGTCGTTGGTGGGCCGCTAGTCCGGCGTGCAATGAAGCGTGATGGGCAAATCGTCCCCGTCGATTCAGAACACTCGGCCATTGCCCAATGTCTTGCTAGCGGAGTTCACGAAAAAGGTTTGACCGCGCAGCGCGTCACCGGCAAGAGCGAGCTTGCGCAATTGGTTCTCACGGCCTCGGGAGGGCCTTTTAGGGGAAAGAAACGCGCTGATCTAGCGGAAGTAACCCCGCAGCAGGCGCTGGCCCACCCGACATGGAATATGGGGCCCGTTGTCACCATTAACTCATCCACTCTGGTCAATAAAGGCATAGAACTCATCGAGGCGCATCTTCTGTTCGATGTTCCGGCCTCGGATATTGTCCCGGTTGTGCATCCTCAGTCCATCATCCACTCCATGGTGACCTGGAAAGACGGGGCGACGATTGCACAAGCATCGCCCCCCGATATGAAGCTTCCTATCGCGTTGGGATTGACATGGCCCAAGCGACTTCCAGATATTGAAAAACCGGTGGATTTCCTTCAGCGGCAAGAATGGACTTTTGAGCCGGTCGATTCTCAGACTTTCCCGGCAATTAATTTGGCACGTGCGGCTGTTACTGAATCGCAGACCCATCCTGCTGTATACAACGCTGCGAACGAAGTTTTTGTTGATGCATTTCTACACGGCCAGCTCGCGTATCTGTCAATCGTGGATCTTCTTGAGGAAGTTCTGGCCGAGCACCAAGGCATCGATGAGCCTACGCTAGACGATATTCTTGGCGCCCAAGAGTGGGCCAAGGCTTCTGCTCGTTCTCACATTATGTGAGAGGAAAGAAAAAGGATTTTCGTGGGAATTATCGGTGTTCTTGTCATCGTCGTGGGGTTGTTGATCTCTGTCGCACTTCACGAATGTGGCCATATGATTCCTGCAAAAAAATTTGGCGTTTACGTTCCTGAGTTTGCTGTTGGTTTTGGACCTCAGATTTTTGGCGTCAAAAAAGGGGAGACGACCTATTCTCTTCGAGCGATCCTTCTGGGGGGCTATGTTCGCTTGGTCGGGATGTTTGCCCCCGCTCGCGACGGGGTGAAAACGACGAATCGACGCGGAAAGCCGACCCTTGCCCAAGAGGCTCGTGAGGCCAGCATGGAAGAAATTCCTGAGGGCTACGGTTCTCGCGCTTTTTATCTTCTTCATCCCGCACAGAAGATCATCATCATGATCAGTGGTCCACTGGTCAATCTCTTCCTTTCGATCCTCTTCCTATCGATTGCTCTGGTTGGGATCGGAATTCCCAAAGCCTCTTTGACCCTGAGCGAGGTTCCTCAGCAACTGACTACCCAGGGAGCTACTGTCGATGCGCCGGCATACGCCGCAGGTATTCGAGCGGGGGATAGGATCACGGGAGTCAACGGTAGCGCCGTGACCTCGTGGGAGCAGATGCGTCAGAGCATTGCAGGCTCACAGGGCAGCATCGATATTGACTACCTGCAAAATGGCCAACTTTTCCACGTGAAAGTTGATCCGTTGCGATCGGGAGATAGTGTCAGTATCGGTGTCATTGCGGGGACTGAATATCAAGCCGCCAGTGCAGGTACTGTCGCCTCCGCCATCGGGGAGACCTTTACCGGCACAGTGAGCGTTGTTGCCCGTCTACCAATTGCCCTGTGGGATGTTGGCCGTTCGATTTTCACAGGTGCACCCCGTGATTCGGGTGGCGTCATGTCGGTTGTCGGTATCGGCAGGATTGCTGCAGATGCAACCTCGTCAGATGTCACGGCAAGCAGCGGTGGTTGGATGCGATCGGCTGCACTATTGCTGTCGATCCTGGCTTCCCTGAATATGGCGCTCTTTGTGTTTAATCTTCTTCCTTTCCCGCCGCTCGATGGAGGACATATCGTTCCGGCAATCTATGAATGGATTCGGCGAGGCCTTGCTCGGGTACGTGGAAGGAAAGTACCGCCACCGGTCGATACTGCGCGGCTTATGCCACTGACATACACGATGGGCACCATCTTGGTTGCGATGACGGTTCTGCTGATGATTGCAGATATTGTCGTGCCAATCAGTCTGCAATAGGTCGCTCACAGCACTGCGAGCTTTCATTGGTTTCATTAGCGTCTGGCTGGCCCGGGTGCCAGCTGCATACAAGTGGGAGATAATGACAAGGTGACTGAAATTAACTTAGGGATGCACAGCGTCCACGAAGCTCCTTTTCCGCGTCGCAAGACTCGTCAAATCATGGTGGGGGATGTGCCTGTTGGTGGGGGTGCTACCGTTTCTGTTCAGTCGATGACCACAACGAAGACCCACGATATCGGTGCGACGCTGCAGCAGATTGCAGAGCTCACCGCGGCGGGCTGCGACATTGTTCGTGTCGCCTGCCCGACCGATAAGGATGCTGAAGCACTGCCGATTATTGTCAAGCAATCGCGTATTCCCGTCATTGCTGATATTCACTTCAACCCGAAGTATGTTTTTGCAGCAATTGAGGCCGGTTGCGGTGCGGTTCGCGTGAACCCCGGAAATATTCGTAAGTTCGACGATCAGGTGAAGGAAATTTGCCGCGCCGCTTCCGATCATGGGACCTCGCTGCGCATTGGCGTGAATGCGGGTTCTTTGGATCCGCGTCTTCTCAAGAAGTATGGTAGCGCAACCCCTGAAGCCCTTGTTGAATCAGCAGTATGGGAAGCATCGCTCTTTGAAGAGAACGACTTCCACGATTTCAAGATTTCGGTCAAGCACCACGACGTTTTGACCATGATTCAGGCCTACCGTTTGCTCTCTGAAAAGGGCGATTGGCCGCTTCACCTCGGTGTGACTGAGGCCGGGCCAGCTTTCCAGGGGACCATTAAGTCCTGCGCAGCTTTCGGTGTGCTTCTGGCCGACGGTATTGGTGATACGATCCGCGTCTCTCTTTCCGCACCTCCTGTCGAAGAGGTCAAGGTCGGCACGAAGCTCTTGGAATTCATGGGCCTGCGTGAAAAGACCCTCGAGATTGTTTCCTGTCCTTCCTGTGGGCGTGCGCAGGTTGATGTCTGGACGCTGGCAGAAAATGTCACTGAAGGTCTCAAGGATCTGACTGTTCCCCTTCGCGTTGCCGTCATGGGCTGCGTTGTGAACGGCCCAGGTGAGGCTCGTGAGGCTGACCTCGGTGTGGCCTCGGGCAATGGCAAGGGGCAGATCTTCATCCGCGGGGAGGTCGTTGAAACCGTTCCCGAAGATGACATTGTCCCAACCCTCATTAAGCATGCTAACCTGCTTGCTGAAGAAATGGGACTTTAAGAATGTGAAGGGTCTGTCGAAGTTCTTCCGGTTATCCGATAAGGGCAACAATCGCGAAGAATTCACGTATCCTTCCGTATAAGAACATTGAGTGTAACAGCCTGATCAAAGGGGATTTGTTATGAAGATTCGTACCGTAGCTGCTCTGGGAATCCTGGGCTGTGCTGGCGCAATTTACGCAACGGGTTTTCCGCGCCGTATTGGACTAACTCGTTCCGAGGCCTCGGTCTCCCTTCCCGGTGATCTTGAGCTTCCCAATGCTGATGTCGTCGTTGATCGTGCGGTAGAGATTGACGCACTGCCGACTCGCGTGTGGGAAGTGATCGATGCTGCTTTTGAAGAGGATGAGGACGGTCGCGTCCTAATCCGCCAGGAAGGCGATTGCCTGGTGATCCGCGTTCCCGCCCCGGGACGCAATCTGGAGTGGGAAGACGAAGTGGATGAGTACACCGGTACCTGCACTTTTGATCTTCTTCCCGAGGCCAATGGGCGTACCCGCCTTCACCTGCGTGAGCGCAACCAGGCTACCGAGTCGACTCCCGTCTGGCGCCTCTGGGCCGGCGTGTGTGCCGAGTCCTACTCGACTATGTCGATGCTGCGTGATTTGAAGGAAGCAGCAGAGGCTTTGTGAGCTGAACAATAGTCCACGGCGGGTGCAGGCTTCGTGCCTGTGCCCGCTGTGCTTTAGGATTGAGGTGTGTTAAGAACTCTTTCCTCTTTCTTCCTGCGCACTCTGCGCGAAGATCCGGCTGATGCCGAAGTTGTTTCCCATAAGCTCCTTGTCCGTGCGGGCTACATTCGTCGTACTGCCCCCGGTATCTACACGTGGCTTCCTCTTGGCCTGCGCCTGTTGCGCAAGGTAGAGGCAATTGTTCGTGAGGAGATGGACCGTATTGGCGCCCAGGAAGTCCACCTTCCTGCGCTTCTTCCTGCAGAGCCTTACAAGGCGACCGATCGCTGGGATGAATATGGTCCGACTCTGTTCAAGCTGCAGGACCGTAAGGGCGGGGACTATCTCTTGGCTCCTACCCACGAGGAGATGTTCACCCTCTTGGTGAAGGATCAGTACTCCTCGTACAAGGACCTGCCTCTGACGATTTACCAGATCCAGACGAAGTATCGTGATGAAGCCCGTCCGCGCGCAGGTCTGATCCGCGGCCGTGAGTTCGTCATGA
>CALIEP010000342.1 GCA_938022345.1 uncultured Actinomyces sp. | reverse complement strand
CCCAGGGCCTCAAGGCCAGCCTGATCACGGGAGGCCTGCCCGGCCTCGTCCATGTCGATGAGATCTACCGCCTGACCTACCAGCGCACAGCAGCGCGCAACCGCGTCTATTTCCAGCGTCATCCCGAAGACGAGACAACAATCCGCCAGATCGCCGCACACCTTCGCGACACCGAGGAACTCCTCCCGACCGGCGAGCGCCTGAGCAGCGCCCGCTTCCGTCAGATCGGCATGATGCTGGGCGGACAGGGACGCACCGATCAGCTCCACTACCTGCTCGAGGGCCCATGGGTGACCATCAACGGCCAGCGCCGCCTGTCCACCCAATTCTTGGAAGCAATCGGCGACGCAACGAATGTTGCGCCGATCTACGGCGTGTTCCAGGAATTCATCTACGCCTGCGCAACGCCCGAATTGCGCGGAACCGCAACGAATTGGGCGGCAGATCGCCTAGCCGAAGAAGTTCCCGGTTTCGCCAAGGATGCTGATCCCCTGGATAGTTCCGAGCCCTACTACCTCACGGGTGAGCACTTCATGCACCGCGTCTTCGACGAGGACCCCGGGCTCGCTCCCTTGGCGGAGGTCGCCGATATCCTCGCGCAGGTGACAGATGCAGCGCCGGTTTACCTTCCCGAGGCATTGGCGCAGAACACGGTCCCCGTTGCAGCCGCGGTCTACTACGACGACATGTTTGTGCCACGTGAATTGTCCCTTCAGACGGGCGAGCTCATTGGCACTCACCACTACATCACGAACGAGTACCAGCACGATGGCTCCGCCTATTCGGGAGGGAAGGTTGTCGATCACCTGCTGGGGCTTCTTGCAGATTAGCGCCTGGGGACCGTGAGACACTTTCGTGAATATTCTGACGAGGCGCAGACGCGCGCGCGTCAACACGGTAATCTTAAAAACTGTCAGGCCCGCCGACCATCACGCCGAGGCCGTTGAAAACATTCGTGTCAGGAGGACGCGTGAGCGTAACGCCCGTTTTTGAAGCCATTAACTGGAACCGCATCGAAGACGACAAAGACCTCGAGGTTTGGGATCGTTTGACCGGTAATTTCTGGCTCCCCGAAAAGGTGCCCTTGAGCAACGACTTGGCATCGTGGAAGACCCTGAACGCCGAAGAACAGCGCATGACGAACCGCGTCTTCACTGGTCTGACCCTGCTTGACACCCTTCAGGGAACCATTGGCGCGGTCTCTCTGATCCCCGATGCCCGCACTCCCCACGAAGAGGCCGTTTACACGAACATCGCCTTCATGGAGTCGGTGCACGCGAAGTCCTACTCTTCGATTTTCTCGACGCTGCTCTCGACTGAAGAGATTAACGAATCCTTCCGCTGGTCGAATGAGAACGAGGCCCTGCAGCGCAAGGCAGAGATTGTGAAGTCCTACTACCAGGGCGACGATCCGGAGAAGCGCAAGGTCGCATCGACCATGCTTGAGTCCTTCCTGTTCTACTCGGGCTTCTACGCTCCCATGTACTGGAGTGCCCACGCAAAGCTCACCAACACTGCTGACCTGATCCGTCTGATCATCCGCGACGAGGCAGTTCACGGCTACTACATTGGCTACAAGTACCAGCTGGCCGTGAACGAATCCGATGAAGCACGTCGTCAAGAGCTCAAGGATTACACCTTCTCGCTGCTCTTCGAACTGTACGAAAACGAAGAAGAATACACCGAGGACCTTTACGATCCGCTTGGCTTGACCGAGGACGTCAAGAAGTTCCTGCGCTACAACGCCAACAAGGCCCTGATGAACCTGGGCTACGAGGCCCTTTTCCCCGCTGATGCGACGAACGTGAACCCCGCGATCCTGGCGGCCCTGAGCCCGAACGCGGATGAGAACCACGATTTCTTCTCTGGTTCTGGCTCTTCCTACGTCATGGGCGAAGTGGTCGACACCGAAGATGAGGACTGGGACTTCTGAGTTCTGAGCCCTGCTTAAGTCACCCTACTGAGCGTTAAAGGAGGGGGTCGCCCGCCATCTGGCGGGTGCCCCCCTCCTTCGCTGTTTCTTAGGCTTCAAGCCCTTCGCGTCGCTTCATCCACAGGATGCCACCGGCTGTAACCATCAGCACCGCACCCGCTGAAAGGTAGGGGTAGATGCCTGTGGATCCCGCTACTGGTAGATGCCCAACCTGAGTATCAACCACGCGGATACCCGGAAGAGCTGCATCTCCGGTACCGGCCTTTGCGGGTAAAACTCGCACGGAGGAGAAACCATCATCGGGACCAAAATCGGTGGCGATCACGGTCGAGGCAGCGGAATCAGTTCCGACGCTGATGTGGAAGGGAATGGGACGCGGCAGCAAAACATGACCTGCTGGGGCACGCGTTTCGACCAACCAATACGAGCGGTCTACTTCTAGCGGTGCGCTGACGAAACTGGATCCGCCGTCCAGAACGCTGATCGGGGCACCACTGAGTGCCTGGTTGTCATAGATTGCAAACGCTGCACCCTCCAAGGGGTAGGTGCCGTCCTCATTCCTCTGACCAATGGGCTGAGTCCCGGCCTTCTCGATACGGATCGGTCGCGGGCGAACCGGGGCGCAGGCCTCGTTGTTGCTCACGCCATCATGGTCGTAGTCTCCGCTGACGCGGTTATACAGACCATTCTTTGGGCTCAGGCGATCATTCTGGGTTGCACACTCGAGCGCGACCTCGTTGTAGCCCGCCGCGGTCTTATCTCGGCTCACACGCATACGGATGTACCACGTGGCTGACTGACCGGGCTCAAGATCCGCGCCTTCGGTAAGGACATAGGATGCGGCGGCCGGCTGCACTGCTGCGCTTGCAAGCCCCTCAAGAGTGGTCGCAACCACAGCCGAGCGAATATTCAATCCCGGTGCAAAGTCGGGTGTATCAGTCAAACGACCTGTTGTTCCCTTGAGAGAGCCGTCGTTAGTGGCGCTCACGCGATAGGTCACTGTGATGTCATCGGTCGCTGCGCCTTCAACGCTTTCCAGGTCCTTCTGGATGCGCAGCTTGGGGACCTTTTCTTCATTCGTGAAGGTGCAGGTGATGGGCAGGGCTGCGGGGGATGAGGCCGGGGCGACCTGGGAGAAGTCCACACCGCCCGTGTCAGGGTCACGAGTAACGTTGACCCGCTCGCCAATGCCGTTCAGACAGGTCACGTCGACGAGGTTCCACTGCGCGGAGTTCGGGTCGTCACTGGTCTTCCAGGGGCCGAAACGCCCCGGTGCTCCAAACTGCAACGGGAATCGGCCGGCGATGCGCGGCCCTGTCTCAGCGACGACGAACTGAGAGAAGCCGGGCATGAAGGCCCTGTACCCGGAGGTGACCGCCCCGGCCTTGCCGAAAGCGGTCGGGGTCAGGTTCGCGTCCTCGAAGGAGTTCCAACCGACGAAGCCATCGGCCGTGACGCTGGTGCTGAGCGGTGTTCCCGTGGGCGCGGACCAGTCACCAACGCCCATCGTTGTAAAAGTGAACGGTGGGATCGTTTCGCCCACCTGCTCGGAGTCCTCGGTGACCGCCTTCGCGACGCGCAGGTAGCGCTCTTGGCTGAAGGAGCCGTAGAGGCAGCCGAAGGAGGTCTGGTTTTCCTTGGTCGTGAAGGTGGAGACCGGCGTGGCGCCAGCAGGGGGTGTTGCCGGGCAAGAACCATCGGCGCTGGGAACGAACCCGTAGAGGACGAGGCGGTAGGGGATCCCGTTGACGCTGATCGTCTGGTCCGAGGTGGTCTTCGTGATTGTCAGGACGTCGTCTGACTGGGGGGTATGGTAGGGCACGCCCGCCGAACCCGGATAGTACTGGGGCTGATCCGTGTAGATGTCGTATCTGCCTTTTCCTTCACCAACTCTTTTGAAGCAGTGCCAGTTGCCATCGGATCGAGCGAGCGCATAGTAGGGGGCAGTCGATGGGCAGGTGCGCGGCGCGGAGGCACGGGAGACCCACTCGTAGGGGCCTCCCTTGCGTCGCACGGCCGTCGTGTCCGTGTCGTTGTCGGTTTCCTGCTGGTCAAAGGGGAAGGATTCCTCCAGGTCACCAATACGAATGTCGAAAGACGAGTGCACCCAGTGAATCCGGGAGTAGATCGGGAAGTTGTTGTGTCGGACCGTACCGATAAGGAAGGTGCTGTTGAGGGAGACCGTCCCGGGGTCATTCGGCTTGTATCCGAGCGCACTGGTTGTCGAGGTCGAGATCGCGTTGGGAGTGTAGTCCCCGTGGTAGGCGTAGTGGTAGTAAGCGGCCATGTGGTAGTCCCAGGCCACGCCTCGAGTAACGTAGGACCAGTAGTCGCCGTTATTCGCAACATTCGCGTCAAGCCAGTCTTGGGAATAACCCGCGCGATAAGAGACGGAGCGCTGGTTCGGATCCGAGGAGTCGTAGTTGGTCATTCCGCGGACGACACCGAAGTAAGAGTTGTCAGCAACAACGGTGCTTCGATCGGTTCCCGAGTCATTGAGAACAGCCTTGCCAATTCGACCTTCGGAGCGATTGAAAGTAATGGTGTCGGCACCGGGTGTCTCGAGCGGAGCCTCGGCACGCGCAGGAGAAAAAGTTACGAGGGGTAGCACGAGGCTAGCCGCAAGTAGTCCTGCCCCAATCACCCGTGATAGATGGCAGTGATACTGCGAAGCGGACTTTGCGCCTTGCATTCTGCGAGCTGGGATCGAGCCGTTCATCTCCCTCCATTCCGATCGTATCCACACAGCGTATCAGAGATCGTTTATCTCGCAAGAATCCATCAATCCCTGCAACTCCTATTCGGCACGTGTGCTTGATCTCAGCAACCTCTCCTCCCTTCTGAGCTCGCTCGGCTCCATTCACCCCTCCTTCCTTACGACGTGGCCTTGGTAACCGTGAGGGATATCAGGTCCGGTGCTGGTGCGGAGTCGTTACCCAGAGTGACCATGTGTGCCCCCCGAGTCAGTGGGACCGAAATGGTCCGGGTGGCTCGGCGTGACCAGTCACCAGAGTTCATGTTGTCCAAAGTGAATGGCCGTGCCCCGTCGACTGAAAGCTGCAGTCGACGGTGCTCAGCGCTGGCGTATTCAATGGTGAGTGTGTACCGCCCATCGTCGTGAACGTACACGTCGGGGACGGTCACTGTCCGATCAGCGTTCCCGCCGACCCAGCGGACTACCCCACGATCCGCTACGACACCCCCACCAAGCACCGCGTCAGTGAGCGGTATACGCAACGCCCCATTCGCGGGGACGATTTCTCTGACCTGAAGCACCCCCAGGTCTGGGGCATAACCGCTGTCGTTGAAGAAACGAATCCTGTTCCACCCCTGACGGAGTTGGGCGGCAAAGGGTTGGGATTGAAAAGCCCCGCTTGCGCTCCCTGTCGAGAGTTTTTCGAATGTATGCGTCTGCCCGCCGTTCACCTGAAGACTAACGCTCCTCGGATCTTCGCTGCGGTAATCGAAGGCCATGCGGTAGACTCCCACCTCAGGAGCATAGACTTCGCGGACCGTTACGTCGTTCCCCTTCCCGCCCATCCACCGCACGGTACCGCTATCAGCGACGCTCTGACCGCGAAGGACTCCGTCACTGATGTTTTGTGAGTAGGGGAGTTCCGGTTTCTTTTGGTATGCGCGGAAATAGTCGATCTCAAAAGTCTTCGGATAGGGGACGCGCGGGTCAAATGGCCCCGTCCACGAGTCACCGCTTTTCTCGTACACACCGAGGTAAGTGACCATCGGGTAGTCCGGTGACTGATTTCGGGTGACGACCAGTTTCCCGTCCAGATAGAGTCGCATCTTTCCTGGGAGCCATTCAAAACCGTAGGTGTGCCATTGGGCGCTGAGATCGCTTCCATCGCCGAAGGATGCACGGGTGGGCCACGTGTGGAAATAGTCTCCCCACGTGTGGGTGCTCATGAGGGCTTCCGTGGTTCCATTACGTCCCAGGATCTCGAAAATATCGACCTCTC
>CALIEP010000341.1 GCA_938022345.1 uncultured Actinomyces sp. | reverse complement strand
ACAGCTGTCCAAGGAGCTTGAGAAGGCAAAGGCTGAGCTCTTCAACCTCCGCTTCGCGCAGGCAGTTGGCTCCCTTGAAGACAACGGTCGTATGAAGACTGTTCGTCGCAATATTGCCCGCATTTACACCATCGCGCGTGAACGGGAGCTCGGCTACCGCACCGCACCTGGCACTGAGGAGTGACAAACATGGCAGAAACCACTGTGCGCAACGAGCGCAAGGTCCGTCGTGGATACGTCACCAGTGACAAGATGGACAAGACCGTTGTCGTCGAGATCGAGGACCGTGTCAAGCACGCCCTCTACGGCAAGGTTATGCGCAAGAGCAAGAAGGTCAAGGTTCACGACGAGCACAACGAGTGCTCCGTTGGCGACCTCGTCCTGATTATGGAGACTCGTCCGCTCTCCGCCACCAAGCGGTGGCGCGTGGTCGAGATTCTCGAAAAGGCGAAGTGACCTTCGCCTAACAGACCGAAATCCGTTCGGCAAGGCTCGGCCCCGGAGGTAACTCCGGGGCAGAGAACCGGCTCGACGACAGGAGTCAGTAGAAAATGATCCAGCAGGAGTCGCGACTGAAGGTCGCCGACAACACAGGTGCCAAGGAAATCCTCACCATCCGTGTTCTCGGCGGATCTGGTCGGCGTTATGCCGGAATCGGCGACGTGATCGTCGCCACCGTCAAGGATGCAATCCCCGGCGGAAATGTCAAGAAGGGGGACGTCGTTAAGGCGGTCGTCGTGCGTACGCGCAAGGAGACCCGTCGCCCCGACGGTTCCTACATCCGTTTCGATGAAAACGCGGCAGTCATTCTCAAGAATGACGGTGAACCCCGCGGTACGCGTATCTTCGGTCCTGTGGGCCGCGAGCTGCGCGAAAAGAAGTTCATGCGAATCGTTTCTCTCGCACCGGAGGTGATCTGATGGCAGCGAAGATTCGTAAAGGTGACTTGGTCGAGGTCGTTCGCGGACGTACCTCGGACGAAAAGGAACTCGCAAAGCGCAACGCACGCCGTGCCGAGCAGGGCCTCGAGCCCCTCAAGCCCGGCGACAAGGGCAAGCAGGGTCGCGTTATTCGCGTTTTCCCCGCTCAGGAGAAGGTCCTCGTTGAGGGCATCAACCTGAAGACCCGCCACGTGCGTCAGGGACAGACCCAGGGCCAGGCCGGTGGCATCATCACCGTCGAGGCTCCGATCTCGCTGTCGAAGGTTGCTCTGGTTGATCCTGAGACGAAGCAGCGCGTTCGCGTTGGCTTCCGTGAGGACACCGTTGAGCGTGACGGCCGTACGCGCACCGTTCGCGTTCGCGTCACCCGTGGCGGAGCCCGTCGCGGCATCGAGCAGGGCAAGGAGATCTGATTATGGCCCCGCGTTTGAAGGAAAAGTACAACTCCAAAATTCGCGATGCTCTGCGCGAAGAGTTCAAGCACGCAAACCCCATGGAGGTGGGCGGTCTGACCAAGATCGTCGTCAACATGGGCGTCGGCGAGGCTGCCCGTGACTCGAAGGCACTTGAGGGCGCGATCCGCGACCTCACCGCCATCACTGGTCAGAAGCCTCAGACGAGCAAGGCGAAGAAGTCCATCGCACAGTTCAAGCTGCGCGAAGGCCAGGTTATTGGCGCATACGTCACCCTCCGTGGCGACCGCATGTGGGAGTTCCTTGACCGCCTTCTCTCGACTGCGCTCCCGCGTATTCGTGACTTCCGCGGTCTGTCCTCGAAGCAGTTCGATGGACACGGCAACTACACCTTTGGCCTGACGGAGCAGTCCATGTTCCACGAGATCGATCAGGATTCCATCGACCGTGTTCGCGGTATGGACATCACGATCGTTACCTCGGCCTCCACCGACGAAGAAGGCCGTGCTCTTCTGCGTCACCTCGGCTTCCCGTTTAAGGAGGACTGACCATGGCTAAGACGTCACTGAAGATCAAGGCTGCGCGTAAGCCCAAGTTCGGCGTGCGCGGCTACACCCGGTGCAACCGCTGCGGTCGTCCCCGCTCGGTGTACCGCAAGTTCGGACTGTGCCGTGTGTGCCTGCGTGAGCTCGCCCTTCGTGGCGATCTCCCGGGTGTCACCAAGAGCAGCTGGTAAAACTGACGTCGTAGGTCCCGGTTTTCCGGAGAAACCGCGACGAGGAAGGGGAGAATCCCCAAATGACAATGACTGATCCGATCGCAGACATGCTGACGCGTCTGCGTAACGCGAACCA
>CALIEP010000340.1 GCA_938022345.1 uncultured Actinomyces sp. | reverse complement strand
ATATCAACCTGATGCTGGTTACCGCACTGAACCGTCACATCGGATATGACAAGGCCTCGAAGATCGCGAAGAACGCCCACCACAAGGGCATCTCGCTGCGCGAGTCCGCTCTGGAGCTTGGTTTTGTCACTCCCGAAGAGTTCGATGCATGGGTTGTTCCCGCGGATATGACGCACCCCAGCGCCGCTGACAAGTAAACCCACTGGGTATAACTCGCACTCATGCCCCGGTTTGGACGGTGTCCAAACCGGGGCATAGTTCTGCGCGATAGAATACAAACATAAATCTTGAAGGAAAGAGGGTTCTCATGGCACTTTTCGAACGTCAAACCGACGGTGGCTTCATTGTTGTGCTTCCATTTGAGAATGCATTTCCTTTACTGGTTCAAGAGATACAAAAACTGGGTTGGGGAATTCACATGGTTGACCCCACGACCGGCCACATCAAGGCAACAACCGATATGTCAATGTTGACCTACGGTGAAACGATTTGGATCTCCGCCTTCTCCATCCCGCAGGGCACATCGGTAGCAATGCGCGTTGAAGCTACGGGTTTTGCTCCCGCATTCCAGGGGAAGCAGAACCGTAAGAACATCAAGAAGCTTCGCGATAGCATTTCGGTCTTCGCTCAGACCTTCGACGCTCAATAACTTTTGCTTCCACAGCTTAAACAGCGAAATACGTTTTTATTTCGTGGGACGGTCTTTCATGGCCGTCCCACTTTTATGCCCTGATCTGCACAAAAGACTCTTGGCAAGAGCTCAAGAGCTCAAGTATAATTATCCGTGGATGCACCAAAGAATCGCTGCATGCCACCTGTGATTTCGTCGCGGATTTTCCGCCACCGCCAACTTGGCACCTAATTCTCAACTTTGGTTTCAAGGACACATTATGAAAATCGTCGACGAGAAGAGATCATCCCTCGATAGCTTGATCTACGTCTTTTTCTTCCTCGGCACCCTTGGCATCATTTTTTCATTGAAGGGGATGTACAGCGATCAGCCGATGTTGTGGCTCTCCAAGCCACTCGCATGGGGCATCATCATTGGCTTTGCGTTAACTCTTGCCGGATTGATCCTCAGGCTGGCGAATCTGGTCCAGCTTTCACGGTCAATCCGTTGGATTGCGATCGCCTACAACTTTGCAATTCCATTCGTAACGCTGGGAGTTTTGATTGGAACCTTCCAGATGAACGCAATGCCCAGTTTTGGCGCTTTCCTCAATGAATATAGCGATGTCATCACAGCGCCGGCCTTGCTTCCCTGGCTATTCACCGGAACGCTGCTGTGCACGCTATTTCTGCCCTACAAGATG
>CALIEP010000339.1 GCA_938022345.1 uncultured Actinomyces sp. | reverse complement strand
GTTGCGAGAATTCGCCACCGGGACCAGTGTTTTATCCGGGTAAAGAGTGTGCTGATACTCCTTCAAGCCTTTAGAGGCTTATAGGCGCAAGACTTGGCTCCCCTCTATGCCACATAGAAGAAAGCCGTCAGAAGGGTATAGCAAACCCGTCTGACGGCGTTTCCGTATGTCTTAAAGCGGAAGAGCTCGGCTACTTTCGCGATTGCGAGGAAGGGGACGTCCAGTAATCTTCGTCATCCCAATGATCATCATCTGCAGACTGGTCATCTTCGGCGTAATCCGCGTAGCGCGCGTACAAATCATCTTCGTCTGTCTGCTGCTCTTCGCTATGCGCCTCATGCCCGGCTGCAAGCTCCCTTTGGAGTGCATCCAGGTCGGTGTCAGGGCTGAAATACTTCAGCTTTCGTGCGACTTTCGTCTGCTTGGCCTTTTGACGGCCGCGCCCCATGGCGTCGACCCCCTCTACGTCGGTCGGGTCCGCACAAGCGGTGCCCTAGGTGTTCAAAATGTTTCGTGGGAACATCATACCTAAAAACGATGCCCGATCCCCACCTGAAGTGCTAGGTGGAGCCAAAATTACGCGCTCAGCGCTAGAAGCTTGCGCGAGACCTCTTGATACGCGAAATGACTCGCCATGCGACAAGACCGACAACTGCAGCCGTGGAGCAGGCAACAATTCCCAGAGTCTTGAGAGCTTCGGGATCGCCTTCGCGGGCTTGCTCGGTGATCAAACGGGCGCGCACTTTGAGCTCTTCGACCTTGAGGCGAGCCTTATTCTTGGCCTGCTCGATCTGGTAGGAAGGCTGAAGTTGGCCAACAAGCTGATCGACGGTCTGCGTCAGCTCTTCGCGGGTTGCCCGAAGCTGCGCCTCGATTTCTGCAGCGCTGGGGGCGGGAGTTAGTGCCTGCTGATCATTGCTCATCTTTGTGAGCTCCCTTCTTCAAGGCATCCATGCTTTCCTTCAAGCCATCTTGAGGATGGGGAACATGTGCGCGCGACTTCTTGAGCTTTGAAATTCCAACAAACGCAAGGACCAAGACGAAGAAGAAAATTCCGCCACATACGATCAAGGATGCTGCCCATGCGGGAAGAACTAGGGCCAGAGCCAGCTCAATGCTGTGGAAAATCCAGCCCAGACCGTAGAGTGCAAGAACGCCAGCAACGGCCAACGCACCGATTCCTGCCTTCGTGTAGTTCAGGAACGTCATTGCCTGAGTCTTTGCCAGTGCAATTTCTCCGCGAATCAATGATGAAATCTGCCCCGTCATGCGGCCAAAAAGCTCGCCAATGCTGGGAGGCTGAGACCCGGAGGGAGCCTGCCCAAATGAGGGATGGTCGTTGCTCATACCTGCATCGCTTCCTATGAAGATGGGCACCGAAGTGCAGTCACCCTCTCATTTTGACACGAATTAGCCGCGAGTAGGACTCAAAGTCGCGAGTTACTCGCCCTCGGCCGTTGAATCCTCGCTATCGGGGATAACCGGTCCAGGCAGCTCCCCCAAAATCTTTTGCGCATGCTCAATCAGCGCACGCTCTTCCGGGCTTGCTTCTGCAGCAGTGGGCAGGTCCTCGTTGAGCTGCTCCTTGAGCTCATCGCCCAGCGAAGCGCGAGCCTGCTCGATGCGATGGAAGCGGCGTGCTTGCTCGATTGCAGCTAACGCGATCTCCGCAGTTTCCGGGTTCTCTTCCCATTGAGAGGGCAGGGGAGTAGGTAAGGGGGAGTCCGCTGTGCGTATGACGCGGGTGCTCAGCGGGTGCCAATTCGGCGTCACTGTACCCTTTTCGCTCATTGCCGAGGCGTGATCTTCAACCTCTCCGCCATCCGCGGTGTCGGAAACGGAGCTTTCGTCACCTTCCGAGGCCGCGGGCGTGACATTGCTGGACGCACTTTCCTCTGCGGGTGCTTCGGTATCGTCGGCGGGGGTGTCTTCCTCCGAAGCGAGTACGGATGCATCGGAAGTCACCGGCTCGCCTGCGCGGGGAATGGGGCCGAGATAAGCGCTGGGATTCTCATTAATGGCATCGCAGGCCATGCGGATGAAGTGCGCATCAAGGTCAGCGGCGTCGGCGACGATCGTGCTATTGGCAACGATGAGCACACGCTGAGCCAAGGCAGCGGCCTCGGGACTGTCGGTGAAGAAGACGACGCACGTGCCAGTGGCGCGAAGAAGCTCGCAGGCCTCGGAGAAATCCTCGAAGGAGGGCGCGTCTTCGGTCTGGATAGGGAAATCGCTGACAACTACCAAATCTGCGCGGTAGATCAGTGCGCGAAGGACCTGGAACTTCAGGAGATCGCAAGCGCTGACATCGCGCGCAACTCGATCAAGATCAACGCCAAGTCGTTCAGCCCGCCTGCGGATTTCACCCGGATCGACGATTTCGCCCATTGCGGCGCAGGGAATAACAAGGTTTTGGGACAGCGTCAGAGAGGGAATCAAAACCTCATCCGGGGAAATCAGAACGCTGCGGCTGCGCGCCGGCATCCACACTGAGCCCGCGTCGAGTGGGCGGAGCCCGGCCAGAGCAAGGGCGATTGAACGCCTACGCACTGCCTGCGGATCAAAAACCGCAACCGTCGATCCGGTGCGGAGCGCAAGATCGGTGTCTTCTAGGTAGTGCGCCTTGCTGACCGAGTCGATGATGCTGGCGCTGCGAGCGAAGTACATGACTCTTCCGCCGACACTGCCAGACGCCGTGCTCCTGCGGGTTCGCCACCAGCGACGCTTGGGTCGCGAGGCAACAAAGGCTGCGCGTTCTTCATCGGTGGGGGCGTGAGTTGTCATAGTGCAATTGTGCCAATAGCTGTGCTCAATTGCGGCGTGCGCACGCCGAAAAATGGCAGTTTACTGCGGAAGAAGAGAATCGAAGACGTCGTCGATGCGCTCTTGGATAAACGGGGTGAGGGTTGCGTGGATTCGTTGGCGTGGCATGCTTGCCAGGGGTTCCAAGGCAATGATGTAGCGCATGGTCACGACCCCGTAGAGCATCGACAAGAGGAGCTCAAGCATTTCCACGAGGCGGCGCGCATCGGAGGGATCTGTGGCCAAATAGTCACTCACTTGCTCAAGGACATCCGTGCGCATGTAGGTGCGAAAACGCTGTGATGTTGAGGTGTCGGTGGTGAGAGCGCGCATGAGTGCGGTGAGCGTTTCTGAGGTCAGTTTGTGCTCATACAGATCGAGGATGTAATCCACGAGGCGTCGCGCCGCTTCTTTGGGGCCTGGCGTGAGGAGTGCGATGATTTCCGAGGCCGGATCGAGGGGGAGGTCCATGCAGGCTCGGAAGAGCTTTTGCTTGGTGTTGAAGTAGTAGGTGATCAAAGCGGGATCACAGCCTGCGCTACGGGCAACCGAGCGCATCGTCGTGTGGTCGTAGCCCTGAGTAACGAACTCGCTGCGCGCAGCTTCGATGATGCGTTTTTTGATTTCTCCGCGGGAAGCGGAGGGACCTCGATGGATTTTTGAAAGAGGAGATGTTTCTTTATTCAATTCAGAAGTTTCAACATCTGATGAAACTTCTGAGAGCTCCTTCAGGGAATCCGAAGGCTCTTTTCGCTGTTTTTGTGCCTTTGTCGCCCGTGATTGAGTCATGAGCTCAGTCTAATTTCAACAGTTTGGAAATTAGAAATCTGCGTCATAGTTTCGCAGTCATGGATACGCAGATCATTGAAGGCTCGCGTCTACACGTTGAAAGCACACCCGAACACCCGTGCCAGCTCGGTATCGATGTGGGCTCAACGACGGTCAAAGCCGTTGTCTTAGACGGCAACCGCATCCTCTTCTCAGACTATCGCCGCCACAACGCAGACGTTCGCGCCGAACTCGGACACCTCCTCGAAGACATCGAGGACATCTACCCGGGACTCGTCGTCCAAGCTGCGATCACCGGTTCTGGTGGCCTGACGACAGCCCGCGCAATGGGCATCCCCTTCGTTCAGGAAGTCATCGCCGGAACGGAATCCACCCAGCGGCTCCACCAAGAAGTCGACGTCGTCATCGAATTGGGCGGCGAAGACGCAAAACTCACATACCTTCACCCCACCCCCGAACAGCGAATGAACGGAACCTGTGCGGGTGGAACCGGAGCCTTCATCGACCAAATGGCCACGCTGCTCCACACCGACGCCTCGGGACTGAACACGCTGGCCGAAGCGCACACCCAGCTCTACCCGATCGCCTCGCGCTGCGGTGTCTTCGCGAAATCGGATATCCAGCCTCTGATCAACCAAGGCGCCGCTCACGAGGACCTCGCGGCCTCGATCTTCAGCGCGGTCGCAACCCAAACCATTGCAGGTCTTGCCTGCGGTCGCCCCATCCGCGGAAACGTCATGTTTCTTGGCGGCCCGCTGCACTTCCTCCCTCAACTTCGCGAGGCCTACAAGACCCTACTCCCCAAGGCAGAATCCTTCATCACCCCGGAAAACGCGCAGCTTTACGTCGCTATCGGGGCCGCGCTCTTGGCCTCGAAAGAAGCAAAGAAACGAGGCGAAGAAGAAGGAAACGCGCTCGAGCAACTGATCGACCGCCTCGCCACCGCACACGTCGAAGCCGAATCCGCTCGCATGCGCCCCCTCTTTGCAACCCCGGAAGAAAAAGAAGAATTCGTCCAGCGTCACGCACAAGAAGTCATCCCCAAGGCCGACCTCTCGCAGGCCCGCGGGCGCTGCTGGCTCGGAATCGACGCTGGTTCAACCACCATCAAAGCCGTCGTCATTGACGAAGATGACAGGATCGTCTTCACCCACTATGCCTCCAACGAAGGCGACCCCGTCGCTGCGGCCGTCAACATCGTTCGCCGCGTTCGCTCGGAACTGCCCGAAGGCACCGTGATTGGTCGATCCTGCGCAACCGAATACGGCGAAGGTCTGGTCACCGCGGCCCTGACCATGGACGAGGGCGAAATCGAAACAATGGCGCACTATCGCGCCGCGGAATTCATCCAGCCCGGCGTCACCTCGGTCATCGACATCGGCGGCCAGGACATGAAGTACCTGCGGATCAAGGATCACGCAGTCGATTCAATTTCCGTCAACGAAGCCTGCTCCTCCGGTTGCGGCTCCTTCCTGCAAACCTTCGCGCAGACCATTGGAACTGACGTGCGAAACTTCGCTCAGATGGCAATGGAGTCAAGCAGCCCCGTTGACTTGGGAACGCGCTGCACGGTCTTCATGAATTCATCGGTCAAGCAGGCGCAAAAAGAAGGCGCGGATGTGCGCGACATCAGTGCTGGTTTGTCCTACTCGGTCGTGCGTAATGCCCTCTACAAGGTCATCAAGCTCAAGGACCCCTCGGACCTGGGCGAACGCGTCGTTGTCCAGGGTGGAACCTTCCTCAACGACTCGGTTCTTCGCGCATTTGAGCTGCTCACCGGCCGCGAGGTTGTTCGCCCCGATATCGCCGGACTCATGGGCGCTTACGGCGCGGCGCTCACTGCCCGCATGCACGACAGCGGTGAAGGTGAGTCGACACTCGCTCGCGTGGAAGACCTCGAGGACTTCCAAGTCGAGACCACCCGCAAGACCTGCCGCCTGTGCCAAAACCACTGTCAGATGACGATATCGACCTTCTCCAACGGAGAAAGGCACGTATCGGGGAACCGTTGCGAGCGCGGGGCAAGCCTTGAGAAGGTCCCACGCAAGTCGGACCTACCCAACCTCTATGACTGGAAGTACAAGAGGATCTTTGGATACCGACGCCTCACCGAAGCTAAGGCGTTCCGCGGAGACATTGGTATTCCCCGTGTTCTGGGCATGTACGAGAACTACCCCTTCTGGTTCACGATGCTCACCGAGCTCGGCTTCCGCGTGATGATCTCCGGGCGAAGTAACCACGAGCTATTCGAACAGGGAATGGAATCGATCCCTTCCGAAAACGTGTGCTACCCGGCTAAGCTCGTCCACGGACACATCGAATCCCTGCTGGACAAGGGAATCACAACGATCTGGTACCCCTGCGTTGATTTCGAGCAAAAGCTCACCGACGCGGATAACAACTTCAACTGCCCGGTCGTTGCAACCTACCCCGAAGTCATTCGCAACAACATGGAACGCCTGAATGAGCCGGGCGTGAAGTTCATCAGTCCCTTCATCAACTTCGGCAACCGCGACTACCTACCCGCACACCTCGTGCGCACCTTCGCGCAGTATGGCTACGACATCAGCGTTGAAGAAATGACCCGCGCACTGGATAAGGCGTGGGAAGAAGACGCAGCAGTCAAGGCTGAAATCAAGGAAAAGGGCCGCGAAGCACTCGAGTGGATGCGTGAACACGGAGTGCGTGGAATCGTCTTGGCGGGCCGCCCCTACCACCTCGACCCCGAAATCAACCACGGTATTCC
>CALIEP010000338.1 GCA_938022345.1 uncultured Actinomyces sp. | reverse complement strand
CAGAATTGCTCTTCTTGCACCACAGTTACGGCTTGATCGCAGTTCGATGACGATTTAGGAAAATGTCTTCGAACCGGCGCTTAAAAAGGTAGTGTGCGAACTAGGCGACGAAGACCGATTGGGGATGGCTGCCATGGGAGTTTTCTCTTCACTCATCGGGGACACCCCCGGTGATCTTTCTGCAATAGATCACCTTGCAGCTCGAATTCATGACCAAGCGGAAGCAGTGCAGATTCTCGGCGACGAGTTCCGTACAACGATACAGAAAACAACGATATGGACCGGGCGTTCTCGAGAAGCCTTTGAAGAGTCGGCGAATAGACAACAATGTCGTTTCACGCACCTGTATGAGGGGCTTGAAGCAGCTGCATCCGATATTGCCGGGTACGCGCGCGAAGTCGCAAGCGCCAAACACTACATCCACAATCGATTGCTCCCTCGACTGGTAGAAATGGATCGAATCTATGAGGCTGCCTCGAAGGAAGAGCGTCCGGTCATCTACGCGAGCCTTTCGCACGAATCTGAATCGATTGCCCACGATTACTACGTCCGCATTGAATCTTTGAAATGGGCGGCCGAAATTTTGTCACAAGCATTGCGCGAGGCACTGAGGCTCGAACCTGTCTCGCGCAATAGATCCGTAGCAGGAACAGCTAATGACCCCTCGCGTACACAGCGCCTCGATGAAGCGGATATCTCCCGGATCAACACAGAACTGTCCCTTTTGAAGAGTGGAAACTACAATCTTCATCAAGTGCAACAGGGAACGATCGGTGACTGCTATTTTATTTCGGCAATTCTTGCACTTATGAACACCCCAAAAGGACAGGAACAGTTAGCGAAGGGAGTAACTCAGCATTTCAATTCTTCAGGCCAAGTAGATGGATACATGGTGCGCATCTATGACAATCCACTACTCCCCTCACCAGGCAGCTATTCACTCGTATTAGTACGTGAGACCTATGCGAATGGAGCAAACTCAGGAGAAGGCGCCAGTATCGTCAGCATCTACGAAAAAGCATATGCCCAGCTCACACCCGGGGGCGTCAACGAGAGTTCCTTTCTCAATGGGGATGGCATCACTTCCAACACCAATGGCCAAGGACTGCTGCGAGTCACGGGGCGTGGAAGCCATTTAGTCAATTATCAAGAGGCGTCAATCAAGAGCATTTTCGGGTCAGGCCTAAACTACGATGCGCAGGAACGCCGAGAAGTTGTAGAGGCACTCCAGTCGGGAAAGCCTGTAACTACAGCAACGGTGTACGCACCGATATTTGGGAATAGCAATCGAATTCCAGCCACTGTAATGATCGATGGTAACAATGAAACAATCCAGATCTTCGCCCACCACTCATACATGATCAAGAGCGCGAATGAAACATCTCTAACACTCGTCAATCCACACGGCAGAAACCCTGGCATAAATGACCAATGGTCGATTTTGCACGGTGAGTTCTCGATGACGTGGAGTGAATTTGAGAAGTACTTTGGTTACATCACGATCGGAGAAATACCGTAATGGTCAAGAGACACCCAACAGCCCTGCTTCTGAGCAGCACTCTCACAATTCCACTATTACTTGGCGGAT
>CALIEP010000337.1 GCA_938022345.1 uncultured Actinomyces sp. | reverse complement strand
CTGCTGTTTGGTTTTGCAACGGCGGGAATTGGCGCCTCGGCCTCGGTACCACTGGCCTACAACGCCGCTCACGATATCCACTGAATGGATCCAGCGGTAGGACTGACGATTGTGTCCTGGCTGGGGCGCTTGGCTTTTCTTGTCGCACCTCCTCTTGTCGGTGTTCTTGTTCAGCACACCTCGCTTCTTTCAGCAATGCTTGTCATTCCCGCCGCGGGCATTGCATTGATGGCAAGCTCCCTTGTGCTTGCTCCCAGGCGCCTACACGTGCAAAAGTGAAGACATGGACTTTCTTGGAATCAGTGGACCCGAAGCGATCATCATCGCTGTGGTGGTCCTTGCGGTTCTAGGCCCCAAAGGAATGAGTGAGGCAGCGCGGCGCATCATCGATGTGCACAGGCGTTACCAGGAGCTTACTGCCTAGTTCAGGCAGCAGTCGGATCAAGCGATGGCGCAGCTTCGCGCTTACGGTGACGGCGTCGTGCAAGAAGATCGCGCAGCCAGCACAACCAATCGCACCAAAATACAGAGCCAGAAGCGCGCACATCTGAAGAATCATCGACCACAGGTCGGGAAGCGGATTTGTAATCGCGGCGAAGACGGTCGCCCCCACAACGGCCCAGCGCCAATGGCGAAGGATCTGCCCAGTTGAGGCAAGTCCTAAGGCGTGAATCCCAATAATGATCATGGGGAAAAGGAACGACGCTCCGATCACCAAGGTCAGGATCACGACGAAGCTGATATAGGAATCAAAATCCAGCAGCGCAGAGGTGCCTTGGGGAAGTTCAGAGAGTAAAAGGCTGACCGCGTGGGGGAGGAACCACAGCGCCGAGGCGACTCCCGCAAGGAAAAGAATCGCGCTGGGAATGGCGATCAGTGCGGTGCGTCGTTTTTCCGTGCGTGTGAGAGCCGGGGCGATGAAGAGCCAAAGCTGGGTCAGCCACCACGGAGTCGTCAGGATGAAGCCCGCCCAGAGTGCGAAGGTGATGTGGGTTGAAAAGGGGCCGATGATCGTGCGGAAGTTGATTCCCGAGGCCCCGGCTGAGGCGAGTGGACGCGTGAGCCACGTGGTTGCCGGAGTGTAGAGGAACCACGCGCCGATTGCTCCAACGAGGATGCCTGCAAGACTGAGCAGAAGCCGCGCGCGCAGCTCGAGGAGGTGGCGCGTCAATGACATATATGCGTCAGAATCAGCCCGGGTCATTGGTTCGCAGCGAAATGATGGCGCGTTGAGAAGGGAATTACTTCGACGAATCTGTGTTTTCAGGCTCAGACGTAGATGTCTGCTCGCTGGCGGATGAGGAGTCTTGAGACAGGTCGTTCATTTCCTCTTTGAGGATTTTTGCGCTCTTGCCGATGGAGCGCGCCAAGTCGGGGAGCTTTTGAGCGCCAAAAAGAACAAGGACAACGATCAAGACGATGATCCAGTGGATGGGACGCATGGGTTCTCCTTCTGATGCGGCTTCTGGGTTGAGCCTACACCGACTTTCGTCTCTTCAGCGTGAGAAAGACAACGAAAGGGGGCGTACTTAGGTAACACAGGTTATCCTAAGTTTAGTTAATTAGGTTATGAATGGTTGTCGTAAATCATTCGGTTGGGAGATGAATGTTCCTCGCGAACTTTCTGATTGCCCTAAGAGAGGGTGTCGAAGCCGCACTGATCGTCGGTGTCGTAGCGGCCTATCTGGTTAAGGTGGGGCGCAGGAACCTGCTCCCCAAAGTATGGTTTGGCGTCATTATTGCCGCAGCACTGCCCTTAAGCCTCGGCGCGATCATGACCTGGGGTCCTTACACTCTTTCATTCCAGGCGCAGGAAATTCTGGGAGGAACGCTCTCGCTTGTTGCGGTCGCCATGGTGACCTGGATGATCCTCTGGATGAGTTCAAATTCGCGTCAATTTGCACGCAAACTTCGCGAGGATACAGCAGCTCAGCTTGCATCTGGATCAGAGTGGGGAGTCGTGTGGATCGCCTTCATCGCAGTTGCACGCGAAGGAATTGAAACCGCACTCTTCGTATGGGCAACAATCAAATCTTCTGCCGAAAATGCAATTGCAGCGCCCGCTCTTGGCGTTGTGACCGGACTTGTGGTTGCCGTTATCATCGGCTGGCTCATCTACACCGGTGCAGCTCGAATTAACCTTTCAATCTTCTTCAATATCACCGGTCTTCTTCTGATTTTCGTCGCTGCAGGAATCGTTTCCTACGGCATTGGCGATCTTCAGGAAGCCTCGGTGATTCCGGGATGGGGAACCCCCATCTATGACATCACCGCATACCTGGATGGTTCGGTCTACTCGTGGCTGACCACATCCTCGTGGTGGTGGACGCTTCTGGAAGCAATGTTCAACGTCAATGCCGCACCCACCCACCTGCAGCTTATTGGCTGGGTGCTCTACATCGTCATTATTCTGCCGCTTTTCCTGGTGCGTTCCGGGATGATCGTCTCACAACACCACACCTCACAAGGAGAGAAATGAACGCCTCCCGCACGCGCCTCGTTATTGGAATTGCGGCTGTTTCAGCACTGGGTTTGAGCGCATGTGTTGCCAACAACCCCTCAAGTTCTTCGGCCTCGGGAAGTGCGGGCGCAAGCGACGCTCCCCTGAGCGTGACCATCACCGATGACACCTG
>CALIEP010000336.1 GCA_938022345.1 uncultured Actinomyces sp. | reverse complement strand
ATTGGCAGCTCAAAGGATTGCGGCAACGGCATCACGCTGTGGGACTTCACCACCACCCCGCCTTTGTCGATCTACATCACAGCGGTTGTAGCTGGCCAGTGGGCAGTCGCCCAGGGCGGGACCTGGGAAGGAAGCGCAGGCGATGGCAACACTGCAACATTGCAACTTCGTTTGCTCTGCCGCCAGGCATTAGCGAGTTCAATGGATAGCGATGATATCCTTGCTGTCACACGTGCCGGTTTAGATCACTATCACGAACATTATGGTTACACCTTCCCGTGGGGAAGCTACGACCAGATTTTTGTTCCCGAATACAATCTGGGAGCAATGGAGAATCCCGGATGTATCACCTTCAATGAGAACTATCTGAGCCGTGATACACCGTCGTTTGCACTGCGTCAAAAACGTGCGAACACAATCCTTCACGAGATGTGCCACATGTGGTTCGGCGATCTGGTCACTCCGGCATGGTGGGAAAATCTTTGGCTCAAAGAGTCTTTTGCGGAGAACCAAGGAACCACAACTGCCGCTGAGGCGACAATTTACACGGGGGAGTGGGCCTCATTTGCTATTGGCCGTAAAGCATGGGCATTGGCGCAGGACCAGTACCCGACAACGCACCCCATCGTTGCAGACATCCCTGATATCCCTGCTGCAAAAAACAACTTTGACGGTATTACCTACGCAAAGGGCGCAGCAGTCCTCAAGCAGCTTGTTGCATGGGTTGGTGAAGAGACCTTCTACAAGGGGGTACGACTGTATTTCCAGAGATTTGCCAACTCTTCAACCGGCCTAGAGGATCTGTTGGGAGCATTGGAAGAGGCCAGTGGCGAAGATCTTGGGAAATGGAAGGACGCGTGGCTCCTGACCACAGGTCCCTCTACTCTTTCGCTTAGCTGGGCAAGTGATGGTGCAGGCCGCCTGACCGGCCTCCATATGCATCAAGAAGGGCTGGCTCGTCCACACAGTCTTGGAGTTTCATTCTGGACGGCAAATAACGGTGTTTTGAGAGAAAAGTGCCATTTGCGCGTCCGCGTAGAAGAAGCCGATTCTACCCTTGAAGTTCCTCCGGAGCTTACTGAAACTGGTAGTGCTCAAGACATTGATTTGGTGGTCGTCAATGACCTTGATTTGACCTATGCGATTTCTCGCTTTGATGAGCATTCGATGCGTACTGCACTCGCATACGTGTCGACCATTGACCGTCCTATTACTCGCGCTGTCATTTGGTCCAATCTCTTTAGTGCGCTTCGCGGCGGTGAATTGGATCCACGCGACTACATTCACTCAGCGCTTACCCATATGGCTGAGGAAAGCGAAGATGCCATTTTTGAGCGTCTGCTGGCAACAATCCGAGTCGCCCGCTCGTTCCTTCCTCACAGTTCACGAGATCGTTGCGATCACGAGATCCTGAACACGCTTGCTAAGTTCATGCGTCATGCGTCCCGTGACCGAGGCCGCGCCGCCCTTCGTCTATTTGTTGACGTCTGGATTGCATCCGGAGATGAGACCTACACCGAGGCCGTGCTTGAGCTCGCCCACGGTCGTCACAGCGATCGACTTCCTTTTATCGAGGGTGAGGAAAGCGCATGGGATCTTCGCAGGGCTTGCGCGGCTCGAGGCCTCGTCACTGAGAAGCAGTTAGATTCCTGGCTCGAAGCCTCGCCGACGGGGGAGAACCGTACCCGCTGGATACGCTCGCGTGCGGCGCTTCCGGATGCCGATATTCGTTCGCAGGTTTGGAACGAAATTTGTCACGGATCGACAATGTCGAACCTTGACATAAGTGCTTCATTGCAAGGCCTCAACGACTCAACGTGGAGTAGCCCCGGCTACGTGACGCAGTATTTCGCTCAGCTGCTCCCATTCTGGAAGAAATCGTCAATGGGTCTAGGAATTCGTTTTGTTGAGGGCGGTTTCCCGATGTCTATTGACATTGAGCGTCAGAACTTGGATGAGAATGCAATTGAGGCTGCAAAGATTTGGCTTGAGGAGCACTCAGAGGCTGCACCTGCACTTACACGCCTGATCATTGAAAAACTCGATGACCTTGAACGGGCTTATTCTCGTCAGAAGCAGTGGCAATGAGTAGTCAGCACACGTCTTCGTCGTCAGGTAATGATCCTGCTGCATCGATGTCCCTCTTGAAGGCAATCCTTGACAACCCTTTGGATGCTGGATACGGGACCTATCACGCGAAAGCTAGTTACGGCGCTACCTCGATTTTCCATCGGACAGTCACGATTCTCATCGCAATCGCATTGGGTATTGGTGCGGGGTTTGCGATCAGTGGTTTACGCGCTCAAGCTCAAGGAGATGTGCACTCATCTCTTTTGAGTCATGCTCAGACTCAAACGCAGCAAATCACCCAAATGAGAGACGACGTCGCGAAGCTTCGCACGCATGTGAAAGAGCTGTCAGCTCAGCAGGGACAAAGCAGTATTCACGAAGATGCTGCAACAGCGCTGGCAAATGCTGATACTCCAGTGAGTGGGGCGGGACTGAAAGTAACGCTTACTGATGCCGCAAATGCGGTGTCTTCACGGCAGAGCGGTCAAGGACAGGTACGTGACCAAGATATTCGAATGGTTGTGAATGCACTTTGGGGTGCCGGGGCTGAAGCAGTCAGTGTGAATGGCCAAAGAATTGGTCCCGGTTCTTTCATCCGAACGGCTGGTTCAGCGATCTTGGTTGACGTAACACCGATTTCTTCACCGTATACGATCGAGGCAATTGGTGATGCAAATACCTTGTCGTTGTCGTTGGTTCGCGGCTCAACGGGGGATTATTTGTCCAGTGCAGAATCCCTCACAGGAATTAAACTGAGTGCGCAGTCTGTCAAAGAGATGACGCTCAACGCACGCGATAACCGGTCAACTCGTTGGAGTGAGACCACCGAAGAGGGGCACTAAGGTGTTAGCAGTTCTTGGTCTGATATTTGGAATTATCGTTGGCGTCCTCATCGACCCCACTGTCCCCACATGGCTTCAGCCCTTCCTGCCGGTGGCCGTTGTTGCCGGCCTCGATGCCCTTCTCGGTGCAGGCAGAGCTAGGCTTGAAGGGACATTTCAAGACCGCGTTTTTGTCATGTCTTTTTTCTGGAATGTCGTGGTCGCTTGCCTATTGGTGTTCTTGGGGACGCAATTGGGCGTTGGCTCAGCAATGACAACTGCAGTCGTTGTGGTTCTTGGAATTCGTATTTTCTCGAACACTGCCTCGATCCGTCGATTGATTTTTAAGGCCTGAGAATGGGACAGCACGCGAAAAAGAGCCAAGCGACTCCCCGGACCGAGACGGTTGAAGCGGGGGAGAAGGCACTCAACGACTCCTCGGTAAAACCCTTGGGTATGCGCCTCAAAGCGGCGATATTGGCGATGCCTCGAGGAACGCATCTTTTGCTGTTTGTTATCTGCCTAATTCTTGGGATTGCCTTGGTCACTCAAGTTCGAGCACAACGAACAGATCCGCTCACCTCGCTTAGTCAGGAAGAACTGGTTGAACTGCTCGACAATCTTTCTGTCCAGGAACAAAACCTTCGTGTTGAACGAGGGAAGCTGGAATCCCAAGTCAGTCAGCTTGAGGACGAATCTCAAAAAGAAGAGGCCGCAGCGAATGCTGCGAAGAAAGCTGAAGAGCAGGCAAAAATTAACTCTGGGCAGGTCGCTGTCCATGGTCCTGGAATCGAGATGATTATCAGCGACCCCACACATTCTTTGAGTGCAACTCATTTTGTAATGGCGTTGGGTGAACTCCGAAATGCTGGTTCCGAAGCCGCTGAAATTAACGGCCATCGCGTCACTGTATCATCGAGTTTCACCAGTGACGGGGGCGTCATCAGCGTGGACGGACAGGCCCTAACGAGCCCGTACGTATGGAAAGTCATTGGTGATTCACAGACCATTTCTACGGCCCTAGAAATTCAAGCAGGTAGTGCGGCTCAGATGCGCGCAAAGGGTGCTTCAGTAACAATCACGCAGATGAAAGACCTGAAGATCACCACGATTTCGACACCCAAATCACCGGAATTTGCAAAGCAAATCGGTTAAAAGCCTTCGCGAACACCTGGCCGCCACACTATACTGTTGCTATTGTCCCTAAGAACTGGAGCGAGTAATGGAAAACCAGAGCCAAGAGTTTGACCCGACTGCAACTTCGGTCTTCAGCCTGAATACTGTTGAGGAAGTCGCTGACGCGCCTATGCCTTTGTCCGCGCGCGATCAGGACGCAGTCAATGCTCTTCCTGCCGGCTCTGCACTTCTCATTGTTCAACGTGGACCTAATTCGGGTGCGCGATTCCTCTTGGATGCGGAAGTGACAAATGCAGGTCGTTCGCCTCGTGCAGATATCTTCTTGGACGACGTCACTGTCTCACGTAAGCACTGCCAGTTCCTGTCTCGGGATGGCGGACATACCGTCCGTGATTCTGGCTCGCTCAATGGTACCTATGTCAATCGCGAACGTGTTGAGCAGGTTGAGCTCCACGCTGGAGACGAGGTCCAGATTGGCAAGTATCGCCTGACCTACCAGCCCTCGCCTAACGCACAATGAGTGCGCGCGCTCAGCGCAAGGCCTCGGAAGAAATTGTTGAACCCTGGCCGCGCGGAATTAGTCGTGAGCCAGAGCTTTCGATCGGTCAGCTGGTTGAACGCCTCAAGGCTGAATTTCCTGCAATCACGCAGTCAAAAGTACGCTTCCTTGAAGATAAAGGGCTTGTAGTCCCTGCACGTACTTCTGCTGGGTATCGTAAGTATTCGCAAGCCGACCTTGAACGTCTCCGTTACGTTTTGGCTTCTCAGCGCGATTCCTATTCACCTCTTGATATCATTCGTGATCAACTTCGAGCGCTTGATGCTGGGCATGAAGTCTCCCGTCGACGTGCAGCCCAAGTCGTTGCTTCAGAAGGCAAAGTCGTTTCTCTGGGGAATCGTCGCTCGATTCCCGCTGCAGACCTTGCGGATCTGACGGGATGTGAGCTTGCAGCGATCGAACGCTATGTGTCTCTTGGTCTGGTCACTCCCGATATTGCTGGTTATTTTCCCTCGCGAAGTGTTCAGGTGATTTTGCAGATTCGTGAGCTCGAGGCCCTGGGAGTTGATGCTCGTACCTTGCGCTCTGTGCGTCACGGCGCCGAGCGAAGCGCTGATCTGATCGATCAGACAGTCTTATCCCAGACTCCTCGTGATCGTGCTATTGACCGCGAACGGCAGAATAGTCGACGTCTCGAGCTAGGGGAGAGGTTTGCGCAGCTTCATCATGAGATGTTGCGAGTAGCTTTGTCGCAATTGACCGACGGAGGGGTGTAACCTTCAACTTGAACTTGAAGGCTCGCCGTGTCGTTCATTGACCGACAAGCTTCAACTTCGTAATCTAATTTCAGTTCGGTCATTCCATAAACCAAGGAGCATTCGTGAGCGCAGAACCGCTGGGTAGCATGCAGGGGCGTCAGCCTATGCTCTTTGGTGACCCTTTGGAAGGGCGCGACGGTGACGATGTTGGTTACCGAGGCCCTGTTGCCTGTGCGGCAGTTGGAATTACCTACCGCCAGCTCGATTACTGGGCACGCACCGGCTTGCTTCAGCCTTCAGTCCGTGCGGCTAAAGGATCAGGATCTCAGCGTCTGTATTCGTTTAAGGACATTCTTGTCCTCAAGATCGTCAAGAAGCTTCTTGATGCATGGGTATCTCTTCAGCAGGTCCGTACTGCAGTCACTCAACTTCACCGTCGCGGTGTTGATGACCTTGCTTCCATTACCTTAATGAGCGATGGAGCATCGGTCTACGAGTGCACCTCGACGGATGAAGTTATTGATCTTCTCCAAGGCGGTCAAGGCGTCTTTGGAATCGCTGTTGGTCGCGTTTGGCGTGAGCTCGAAGGTTCTTTGGCTGAGCTTCCTAGCGAGCGAGCTGAAGAAAATGTTCTTGTTGACGAACTTGCAGCTCGTCGTGCAATGAAGCGTTCAGTTTCCTAATCACTTTGCCTCAGCTCGCTCAACCGCCGGCGTCTCATATGCATATTCATGGGAGAGTGGCTACATCATCTACGAATTGCGAACTCTCTTCTGAATTCCCGTTACTTGACATAATGTACATTATCGGATCGGGGCTAATGTGCTGAGAGCATAGTCAGAACACTGCGCATCCCTTTATCAGCTAAACTTCTACTATTCGATTATTACTGCGGGAGGATCAAGGTGGCAGATCGCGCGTTACGCGGAATGCAAATCGGTGCTAAGTCGATGGAATCTGAAGATGGCGTCGTCTTCGCCGATCGATTCACAGCAAAGTACTTGTGCACAAACGGACACCAATTTGAAGTTCCCTTCGCAAGCGAAGCGACTCCGCCCGCAACATGGGAATGCAAATGCGGACAAATGGCTGAGCTTATTGGCGAAGCAACAGAAGACGAAGAACAAAAGCCCGCTAAGCCCGCTCGTACTCACTGGGACATGCTTCTTGAGCGTCGTTCGATTGAAGAGCTTAATGACGTTCTTCAGGAGCAGCTCACTCTTCTACGCGAAGGCAAGCTGCGCCTAGAGGGCCACTACCGCAAGGGCTGATTGACGGCCTCATAACTTGACATAATGTGTCCCCGTCACTTTGGTGGGGACACATTATTTTTCTGCATTTTCATCGACGAGAAGAGAATTTGCGCTTAATACCGTTCTTGGTCACCATGACCAGCTCTTCTACAAAGATCGCACCAGACAGTTTTGATTCCCCGAGTTCTCGTTCATCGAAAGTAATAGGAACTTCGACGATCGTCGCCCCCATAGACTCAGCGAGGTTCGTCATTTCAACCTGGAAACCAAAACCGACCGTTGAAACCTGCTGGAGAATGCCAGTCTTACGTAGCCACGAGGCTCGATGAACACGCAGGCCCGCTGTTGCATCTTTAATTCGAGTTCCCAACCAGAAATTGATATACGCATTTCCTGCACGCGACAGCGCAACCCTCCAGGGTGACCATCCATTCGTTTTTCCACCCGGAACCCACCGCGAACCGATGACCATATCAGGTCGATCAGGTCCTGCCATTCGCACAAGTAGTTTCGGCAGATCTTCTGGACGATGCGATGCATCTGCATCCATCTGGATGAGGAAGTCAAAATCCATTTCAAGTGCGCGTCCGAGCCCTTCGACATATGCAGTTGCGAGACCGGATTTTGCAGGCCGTGTGTACAGATGAAGGCACGAATCAGTTTTCATGCGCTCTTGGACCCATTCTCCCGTTCCATCAGGAGAAGAGTCATCAACAATAAGAATGTTGAGCTCCGGGAGCACCTGCTGAATGCGTGTGAGAAGGCCGGGCAGAGACTCAACCTCGCAATAGGTGGGAATAACCGCCACCACTCCCCTGCCGGTTTCATACATCATCGAGTCGGTCATCAGCGGCGCTTTCTATGTGAACGAGAAATGTTTTGAAATACGAGTGCAACCAGAAGAATTCCAGTCAGCACCCAGCTAATTTTAGCGGAATACGGCGCAAAATGTGCCGCCCATGTCAATGAGCTTCGAAGAGGCAGGTCCCCAGTAAGAGTTGCTGATTGCATCCGTCCGCTTTGAGAAAGAAGGCTTCCGTTTGGTCTGACAAGGACGGAGTTTCCAGTCGTTGATGCTTGTACAGTCGAACGAGCAAATTCAATCGCTCGAAACTGTGAGATCTGCGCCTGTTGTGCACCCTCCGCACTGGTCCCAAAGTGATAGTTGTTGGAAGGGATCACAATAATTTGACCACCTGAATTGACGCCTTCAGCAAGGAGATCTTCATAAGCCACTTCGAAGCAGATTCCAAGTGCAAGAGGAACAGTGCGACCATCCTCTAACTGAACATCAAAACGCGATGAATTCTCCACCGCTTCAAGGTCAATTCCTACCTGGGCCGCCTCGGTTGCAAGCCGCGAAACAAGTGATCGTGCCGGAATGTATTCCCCAAAAGGTACCGGAATCTGTTTCCCGTAATACGATTCGCTCAGTCCAGAATCGGGGTACCAAACCCCCATGTAGTTGTATCGGCGATCCTGTTCTACGCGTGTAATCCCTACAAGGATTGGCGCATTGATGTCCTTTGCCGAGGAAGATATAAGGTCTGCTATTAGTCGGTTATATTTGGGGTCACGGTCAGTTGACGACTCGCCCCACACTACTAGGTCGATCTTCTCCCCCGTTTGAGCAAGCTCACTGGTCAATCGCGCATGATTTCCAGTGACCTTCCCGATCTGAGCGTAAGTCTCTAGAGCTGGAAGCTCAATATTTCCCTGGATCGCAGCAACTGTGAGTGATCCTTCTTCCTGAGAGGCATGCAGGGGAAGCACCATGGGAATAATGACTATCGCGCACACCGATGCGAAGCACACAGGTCGCGAATACCAATGTTGATCCTCGCGTGAAAAATCAAAACTTCGTCGTAGGAGCACAGCGCAGACAACAACTACAGCGCTCACAAGCACTTCTCCACCCCAAGGAGCAAGACGACCCAGAGGCGTCGCAACCTGTGGGTACGCCAAATTTCCCCACGGGAAGCCCGACCACGGAAAATGAGAACGAAGTTGTTCTATACCAACCCAAGAAACTGCAGTGACAAACGCCTGCCCCGCAGCGGAGTTCGCCCACGAGAGTCGCATAAGACCACTCTCAAGTGACGCCCACACAGCGAAGAAAAACGCTTCCACAAAACTCAAAGCAATCCACGGCAGCTTGCTACCGCCTGTCGCCTGAATAGTCCATGGAATAAGCAATAGCCAGAAAGTCATCCCGCACGTCAGCATATAGGCGAAAGCTCGCCATGCGCCGACACGATCAACACGAGAAAGAACCAAAGCAAATGACGGGATGACCAAAAGAGGAAGTGAAACATCGGGAAAGGCTGCCCACAGACCAATGCCGGCAATAAGGCAGAGCATAAGGTCAGTAGCGGTGCCTTTGAGGCCTCGTTTTAACCTTTTCTGTGGGACCGTGCTTACTCCCCTTCCCAAGAGACAACTCCTCTCAGAATCAGTCGACGCGCCTGACGAGCGACTGTTGAAGTTTCTACAGAGGCAACATGGGCAATCTGGTCGAGGAGATCGACTACCTGCCGAATCCAACGAACAAAATCACCTGCAAGAAGGGACGTCCCCCAGATGGCGGTTGTCAAAGTTGCCCCGTTCGCCCATGCCATCACTGCCTGCGCAAGCCCTGGATCAAGCTCTGGAGATTGGGGAACCCCAACACTCTTCTCCACTGACATCACCGCCTGTGACAGCGCTAGGGTTTCTTCCCACGCATGCGCCAAGGCGCCTGATGCAGCCGTCCAAGGCTCAACAGCAGCTGATTCTTCGCCTCGAGATTGGTAAACACAAGTCGAAACAATTGCAGCGAGCTCGGGGGCCGAAAGACGATCCCACACACCACGTCTCAGAGCTTCAACAACGATCAGATCACGATCGCCAAAAATACGACGCAGCAGTTGTCCAGAATCTGTCACAAGATCGTTTTTCAGGAACCCCATTCGATCAAGGACTTCGCATACTCGATCAAACTGTTGTGCAACCGAGTTCGTACGTCCATCGATTCGTTTGAGAAGCTTCTCGTACTCAGCATTCTTTCGCGCCCAGGTGTGACCGGCACGTGCATGCTCCTCGCGATGCGGGCACGAGTGTACGGGATGCGACTTAATCGCCATGCGAAGTTGCGAAATCTCCGCATCAATCGGCAGCGAATCAAGAGCTTTCCTGCCCCCCATGCGCTCAGATCGAAGCGTCCGGATCCGCTGTGCCCATTCCTCACGTCCACGGTGACGTCGCAAGGCCTCGGAGGGAGGAACGCGAAGGCGCGCAACGAGCTCAAGTGCACCAGAAAAGTCATCTACGCTCAGAGTATGCAACCTAGCATCGGCGCCCAGAGTACGAAGCAGCGGGCGAAGGCCAGCGGAGTGCTGAATCTCCAAGAGCAGGTAACGATGTGCTTTCCGCTTAGTACCAATGTCGAAGACCTGCCCGGGCTTCAGCGAACGGAAAACCTCCTGATCCTGCTGCTTTCGCTGAAGGCTACGCTCTCGTGAGGCTTCTTTCTCCATTCGTGCGAGCCGATCACGCATGGATAAATACTCTTGAGCGTTCCCACGTGAACAATCGACTCCCTCTCCCAGGGAATCCAATTCGCGTTCTAAAGCGCGCGCGCTTTGGGCGAGATGGACGACCGAAGAATCGGCTTGGAATTGTGCAAAAGAGGACTCTAAAACCTTGCGCGTCGCTTTACGCGTCGAATGCGCAAGAAGATTGACAACCATGTTGTAGGTCGGATGGAAAGCGCTCACCAGTGGGTATGTTCGTTTCGAGGCCAAAGCGGCAACTTCCTCGGGGGCGATATCCCTACGTCCGCTGACAACCACGTGGCCTTCAATATCAATACCGCGTCGCCCCGCACGTCCAGATAACTGCGTAAACTCACCGGCAGATAAGCGTACGTGTTCGACGCCATTCCATTTCTGGAGCGACTCAATGACCACCGAACGCGCAGGCATGTTGATTCCCAGCGCGAGTGTTTCTGTCGCATAGACAAGACGAATAAGCCCCATTGAGAACAGCTTTTCAACGGTTTCTTTCATCAGGGGCAGCAAACCCGCGTGGTGAGCCGCAATGCCTCGTTCCAGAGCTTTAATCCAAGAGTCAATACCTAAAACTGCATAATCTTCGGGAGGAATCATTGCGGTGGCTTCCTCTGCGATACGCCGGATCTGCTCTGCCTGAGATCGGTTCGTCAAAGTGACACCCGAGGCGATCACTTCACGAACAGCATCTTCACACCCAGCCCGCGAGAAGATAAAAACAATTGCGGGAAGCAACTTCGCGCGATCGAGAGTAATAACAGTCGCTGGACGCGAACGGAAACGCCGTTGATGAGCGCGTCGACCTTGCGGTGAGCAAGCATAGAGCAGTTCTGGGTTCAAACGCTGAGAGTGTCCAGTACCTCGCCGTGATGGCGCGTAGACGTCGTAGAGCTCTCCATCAACAAGCATGTGTTGAAATAGAGGGACCGGCCGGGTCTCGGAAATAATGACATCGCAAGAACCTCGAACTTGTCCTATCCATTCTCCGAATTCTTCGGCGTTCGACACTGTCGCTGAAAGAGCAATGACCTTTGTATGTTGCGGAAGATGGATCAGCACTTCTTCCCAGACGGGTCCACGAAAACGGTCGGCTAGATAATGAACTTCATCCAGCACAACGTGACTCAAGTTGGACAGGTCTGCTCCCATATAAATCATGTTGCGCAGGACTTCAGTAGTCATGACGATAATGGGAGCATCAGGATTAATCGAGGTGTCCCCAGTCAAAAGACCAACGCGCGCCTCGCCGTAGCGCTTCTGAAAGTCAGTAAACTTCTGATTCGATAAGGCCTTAATTGGCGTTGTGTAGAAGGCACGTGAACCCGTCGAAAGCGAGAGCGCGACGGCAAATTCACCCACGACCGTCTTTCCCGCACCCGTAGGTGCTGCTACTAGCACACTGTGGCCAGCTTCTAAAGCATCCATTGCTTGGATTTGGAAGTCATCAGGAGTAAAGCTCAAGCCCTATACGTAGCGGCTTCTAAAAGATCGATTAATCTTTTGCTGCTGTCGAAACCGGGCCATCCCCTCTGCTGGTGCCCAAGAAGATTCTTGTGGCTCAGCGGCATCCATACTCGCGCGGCGTCTCTTTCGCTTTGGGCTCACGCCTCGCTCCTGATCATCTTGACCTCTTCCCAAATCTCCATCGCGCTTTGAGCATAATCACTGACGCGCTGCATCCACTCCGACGGACATTCAATAATATCGGCCGAAATGTCACACAGCAGCGCAAGGATCCACTTCTCGTTCCAAATAGGCAAGGAACAGGTAATCGCCTGCGCATCTTCAGAAATCAAAGTACATTCGAAGTCCTCGCAGATCCATCGCGCATGAGAAGAGACAGTCAGCGTCAACGTTGAGGGATCGGGCTCCGAAGGAATTGATACCCTCGCATGCTTCTCGCCGATAACAAGATTATTCATCCGATCTACGCGATAGCTCCTGTGAGTTTCCCGAATCGGATCCCACGCATCAAGAATCCAACCGGTACTTAAGTGTTTGAGTCCACGCGGATAGACGTAACGAGTATAAGAGTCATCAACACCGAGGTACTCAAAAGTCACCTCGCGCTTCTCATCGATTGCGTGCCGCAGATTAATAACGCGTTGAGCGTTGATCTCTTCCTGTAGTTTAGAAGAGTTCGAGCTTTCCTGCTCAAGGTGAATGACCTCTCGGCCGCCTCGTGTATATTCCCCCTCGTGGCCTGCACGAGAGGCAAGTTTCGCGGCGGCACTGAGCAAAACCTCATGCT
>CALIEP010000335.1 GCA_938022345.1 uncultured Actinomyces sp. | reverse complement strand
GGCCGCGGCTGGGGAAGCCTACGGCTACAGTAGGTCCGTGGAATCTTTGGATCGAGTGATTGACCCTTCATGGGCACGTGCACTGGCGCCGGTAGAAGACAAAATTCATGAGCTGGGTGCTCAGCTGCGCGCCGAAGTCGAGGCTGGGCATGGGTATCTTCCCGCCGGAAGCGATGTCTTGCGCGCGTTTACCTACCCCCTGGATCAGGTGAAAGTCCTCATTGTCGGCCAGGACCCCTACCCCACTCCCGGGCATGCGATGGGCCTCAGTTTTTCTGTTGTACCCGGCGTTCCTTTCCCCGCATCTCTGCGCAATATCTTCAAGGAACTCACCACCGACGTGGGGGTGCCCATGCCCACCAGCGGGGATCTGACCCCTTGGTCGAGGCAAGGGGTGTGCCTTCTCAACCGCGTGTTGACGGTTCGTCCCGGACAAGCTGGCTCTCATCGGAAGATGGGATGGGAAGAAGTGACCTCTCGGGCCATTGATGCTCTGGTTGAGCGCCGCGATTCCTCGGGGAATCGTCTTCCGCTGGTTGCAATCTTGTGGGGACGAGATGCGCAGTCCTTGCGCGAACAGTTGGGGGATACTCCCGCGATTGAGTCTGTCCACCCCTCTCCCCTGTCGGCCAGGCGCGGGTTTTTTGGCTCGAGGCCGTTTAGCCGCGCAAACACCCTGCTTGAGCAGCAGGGGGCGACAGCGATTGATTGGCGGCTTCCCTAAAGGCGTGCCCATCCACGGTCACCGCTAAGAGAAGAGGGGCACCCACGTACTCTGCGCGGGCGCCCCATCTCTGTAGAGTTCTTGCGATTACTGCTTGATGAAGCGGAAACGCTGAGCCTTTGAACCGTTGTATCCGTAAGTCTGCAGAGGCGTTCCATCAGTATTTCGCCCGCCCTCTAGGTCGAGGAAGAGCAAGGGAGCAACCGCGGAGGCAATGGCTAGATCACCGTTCTCGGTCTCGACGACCATCCATTTCTGCGCGTGAGTACCGTTTGCAGGTTGTTGAGTCACCTTGGTCCCGAAGGCTTTGCTGGCGCCGTAGACATCCAGCACCTTTCCCGAGGCAAGGTTCGTCATGATGACATAGCCCTGAGCATCGTGACTGACACGCCACTTTTGCGCAGCACTACCATTCGCCGAATAGAGCCAGACGCGAGCACCAGCATCCTTTGATCCCCACTGGACGTCCAGACGCTTTCCGGGAGCGGCGATCGGTTCAATCTCGTAAATCCCATCTTCGACAAGCCCACGCGTCGCATCAGCGGCATCATCAAAACGACTGATGGGATCGTTGAGCTTGTCGAGGCGCCACTGCTGAGCGGTCGTGCCATTGGCGAGGTAGCCGTCAATGGCCCTGCCGTTTTGCGCAATCCCCGCACTGAGGTCGACGACCAATCCCGTCCCCACATTGCGAAGCATGTAGGCCCCACCCGTGACCGAAGTGATCACCCATTTTTGATTCGGGTTATTCAGATCCGTTGTCCAAACCTGGAGTTGGCGGCCCGGAATGGGTGTACCGTCTGTACTATCCAGGGATTTACCCGACCAAACATTTTCGAGGCGGTAGTAGCCATCGCCGTCACGGGAGATCTTCCACATTTGGTCGTGGAATCCGTAGTTGGTCCACGCATGGACCTTTGCGCCGTTATCCAAAGAATAATTTGCAAGAGCCATGATCATGTCAGGGTTCACAACACTGGAAATCGAGTAGTAACCCGGGGCAATATCTGCCTGCCCTTCAGCACTTACCGATGGCTTCGTCGGGATAAACGCTAAGGTCTGAGCATCTGAGCCATTGGCAGTCCACAGTTGAACGTTTGCGCCGGAGAATCGCCCTCCCGCCGAGATATCAAGGACAATCGACGGATCCAAGGCGGAAACAATGGTGATACGTCCTTTGTCACCGGTCACGATCTTCCATTTTTGAGCACGGCTCCCGTTACCGCTCCACTGAGCGACATTCGTTCCGGGGCGAGATGACCCCCACTGCGCATCAAGGACTTTACCCGAGGCAACGTTAGTAATGGTCGCAAACCCCTCAGAGTCGTAAGAGACCCGCCACTTCTGAGCGCCGCTCAAGTTCGCGTTCCACAGCTGGACATTCGCGCCATCATTTCGGCTCGCCGCCCAAACGTCGAGCACCAGGTCATCTGCGAGCGCGGACTTGATGTAGTACTCGCCCGCTTCAACCGACGACTTAGTACCCACGCCATTTTGGACGCGGATCTTCTCGAAGGAATTGCCGTTCTTCTTGTAGTAGATAATGACGGAGTCTGTCGCATCCCACAGTGCGTGGGTATAGCCTTCTTTCGCGCTGATTGAGTCAGAGAATTCAACTTGGTAGCAGGTGTGACCGCCTGGACACAGCTTCTTGAACTCGCTTTCGGCCTTGTCCATGGGAACGATCCAGTATTCAAGCCCGCGGTAGGGCGAAGCCTCGGATTCCATTGCTTTGGTCTTCGTCAGGTTGAAGACACCTTTCGCTTTACCCGGCTGCGTACTGGCAAAGGTTGATGACTCATACCCCGCAACATCAATGCCCGGATTGAAGAACAGGATGAGCTCCGCAGCGATTGAGGCATCGACATCGGTCATTTCAAGGCGCTTGAGTTCATCTTGCTTTGCGGTAGAAAGCTCGGTAGGGGTCGCAGGATGTCCCTTGTAGTAGTAGAGGTAGCGATCCCCGTAGTAGCTCTGCGTGAATCGCGCATAGTCTTCAAAGCCAGTCTCCTGCTTCAGGTGGGTTCCGAGCATGAGCATTACTTCTTTGCCCTGTTCCTCAGCTTCGTTGAAGTAGCCGTCATTGAAGTTATAGAGGGCCTTGAACTGAGCTGTCGCTTCAGCAGAGGGCGCGATATTGGTCTTGAGCAGAGCAGAGATATTGACGGCCTTGACCTTGGAAGAGCTCTGAACTTCCTTGGCGAATGCGTCTCCATCTCCGGGCGAGCTCAGCAGTTTCGGCCGGGAGAGCCACCACTGTGCATTCGGTTCAGAATCAACCATCGCCCACAAGTACGGCGACATCTCCCAAGTACTATCAGCAGGGTACTCGGCACGCCCCTTGGCATAGGTCTTTGCCTTCAGGTCTTTCCACTCACGCACCAGTCGTTCGTGCGTCCCCTTGGGATTTCCGTCTTGATAGACATCTGGGAACTTCACGTAGGAGTACGCACCGTCAGTGATCAGACGGATCGTGTAGCGATCCTGCGGGATTTTATTCGCGTAAATGACTTTCTGGACAACGTTGACGAAGACGTCAACGACGTAGAGGTTGATCGTCGATGAGGGGTCCAGTTCGCGTAGGTCGCGCACGTAGTCGGCGACGATGTCGATGCGATCACGGAACTGCTGTGAGGCCTCGTCGAAGCCACCGGGTTGGAGGGCGATTTCCTTTTCGGACAGGTACGGAAGCCCGTAAACGCCGTAGTTATCAGCCTCAGGTCCGGGCAGCGCCTTCCAGTTGTACGCGTTCGGGCGCTCAAACATCGCGATTACCGGGCCGGATTTACGAATCGAGTTTTCTCCCCACAAGTTCAAGGAGAACATCGCTACGGGTAAGGTCGCGCTGACCGGTGCGATGTTGTAGCTATCTGCAGTTACTCCGACAATGTGGTCGGACAGAGTGCGAACAGTGTTCCCGTTCTTTTCCAAAGTAACCGAAGCAGTGAATTTTCCGAAGGTTCCAAAGTCGAGAGAGTAGTTTCCCTCTTGCACCTGAGCGAGTGGAATCTTCTTGTCGATCTCGCGAGTGACTTTTCCGCGGTAGTTCATCGTCGCGCGAACGTGAACAGTATCGATTGTGTCTGCGATATCGGCTGCGGCGTCATCGCCGAGGCGCACTCGCACCTGGGTGGTGTTCCTTTGCGGCTTAAGAAGGATTTCCGAGGCGACAGTCGAGCGAGCGATACGCCTACCCTGGGCGGAAGGCGCAGTGCCTTCTTCGGGTGAAGGTGAAGCACTGACTTCAGGAGTGGCAGTCGGCGAGGCTTCAGAAGGTTGCGAAACCGTCTGCGTCGTATGTGGTGCCGTTTGGGTTGCGTCGGTG
>CALIEP010000334.1 GCA_938022345.1 uncultured Actinomyces sp. | reverse complement strand
GGCAGAGAAGGCAGTGAAAGCCTATGACGCCGTGCAAGAACAGCTCGACAAGGGCATTAGCCTTGAGGACTACCAGCACGGGAAGAAGGGGGATCCTGTATCGCTCCTGACTCTTCAAAACGATGGTGCGCGAGTCAAGGCCGCGATGGGGCAAGGCGACGTTGATCATGCGAAGAACGTGGCGACTTTTGTCCCCGGTATCGGCACGACAGTCGAAGGCAGCATGGGTGACTACATGCGACAAACCAAAAACCTCCGTAGCGCTGCGATGGCTCAGGGGAACCTGTCTGCGCGTGATGTCGCGACTGTTGCCTGGCTGGGCTATGACGCCCCGGGTAAGGCTGATTTGAGTGAGCCTCAGAATATTCCGGGGATCATTTCCCCCTTCCTCGCGCAGTCGGGTTCGGACCGTTTGGCTGGTTTCATGAACGGTATGCAGGCATCGCGTGACTATGGCGCGGGCGATGCACACATGACTCTTGTCGGGCATTCCTATGGCTCAACTACCTCTGGCATGGCGGCAACAAAGGTCAAGTACGGCGTGATCGATGACCTGGTGCTGTGTGGTTCTCCCGGTATGGGTACCTACGATGCGAAAAACTACCACGTTGATCAAAATCATCTGTGGGTCTCGGGCGTCCCGAAGGGCGATAGCGTCCAGGGTATGGGGGCAATCAGAGGCGGAATTGTCGGTAGCTTGGGCAAGAATCCCATGGACTCTGATTCAGGGTTTACTCACCTCTCGGACGATGCGACAGGCTCGCCGAAATACAACAAGGACGCCCCCGCAAGTAAGCCGTTTAATTTCAACTTTGATAACCACAGCATCTATTTGGAAGATGGCACCGAAACGCTACAGGATATCGGTCGCGTCGCTGCAGGGGTGAAGCGCTGATGCACGCTGTGTGGCGGCCTGTGCTGGGAGCCGCATGTGTCCTGGCCCTGGCAGCATGTTCGCCCTTCCTTAAGGGCCCCCAGAGTACGACTACGCAATCGGCGTCACCATCTAAGAGCGGAAAGGCAACAAGCATGGTCTATTGGGATGGAAGCCTCCCCCTGGAGCAGCGTCAGTCCATTCAGGCGTTTCAGCGTGATGAGGAACCGAAGATTCTTGAGTTTCGTCGTCGCCTTGCCGAGGCCGGTGGCGGAGGTGCGTGGGAAGCGCGCAGTTTTGGGTCGGCGATCAATAAGGAGACTGACCAATCCTCAGGCCACGAGCAGCCGGCCTGGGAGCTTGTGGGGCAAGATGTTGCTGGTCCTTATGTTCCCGTTCCTGAGGTTGAGAGGATCGGGCGCGAGGTCTTGTCTGAAACCTACTCTGATTATGAGTTGGGGTCAGACAAGGGCGGGGTGCGTCAGCTGTCGTGGAGTGACCCGGTCAATGGGGGCTTCTTGTATGTGACCGTTCATGAGGGGAAAGCGACCTTGATGCGCTATCAGACGGGTTTGCGTCCCTCGGATGGAACGACGGAGAACCCGCGTGATTTCATCGCGGGGCGCGTCGATATCGACATCCCGGAAGAGTGATCAAAATCCTTGGCAATGTTGAACCATCTGTTCAGCAATGCTAGTGTGATCGGTGCAACAAATGTGTTGTGCTGGTAAAGAGAATCCAGTCGATACATAAATGAATTCAATATTTTCAGTCAAGGCTGACTGGTTTTTTACTAGTGCTGTTTGTTATGGGAGGTTGCGCGATGGCCGTTATTAATTGCGTTTCAGCGGAGTATGACTCCGCATCACAAGATCTCAGTAATGTGGCGTCTGAGCTTCAGTCGGCACAGATTAATGATTTTTCTGAGGCTGTCGAGACTGCAATGCGAGGGGCGCGGGCAATTAAGGGTGCGTCCACGACTGAGGATTGTTTTAGATCTCTTCTTGTCGCCCACTCGAAGGCACTCTACGAACTTGCCAGCGCAGCGAAGGCAGCAGGAGTGAATTTGCAACTTACCGAGCAGCAGAACGCCCAGGCTGTAGGGAATAGTCGAAGCGTCGTTGTCAGTGGTAGCTCGAGTCATCGAACCGCCCAAGTTTTTGCAGTCGCCTGAGGTTTGGGAAGAAGAAACGAAATGCCTACGTGGTCAGATATTCAACTGTGGAATTCTGAAGCGCTATCGAGCTATGCCGAAACGCTGAATTCGAGGAAGCAAACAATCGATCAGCAAGTTGCAACGCTTGAGAATCGCCAAAATAGCTTTCAAGGTGAGGGGCAAACTGCAGATGCACTGCGCTCGGCAATGGGGACTGCTCATGCAGCGTTGCGTGGGATCTCAGAGCAGATGGAAGGGGTAAGGAGCGCGATCGCCAAGGCTGCCAGTAGTGTTCAGGGGGTTGAAAAACTCGTGAGCGCAGCGCTTTCTGCTGCATCGGCGCGTCACTGCCGCATAACCGATGCCGGAACGGTTGTCGCCCATCTCCCGCATCAGGCTGGTCTTTCAGACAAGTCGTCTGAAGTCGTTCCTTTAGTTCGGCGGGCGCTTGCAGAAGCAGAGAAGGTTGATGATGCCTTCTACGCACTTTTAACAACGACGGGGTTGAACGTCTCTTCAGCGAAGTATTCGAACATAGGTGTCCATGCTCTGTCCGCAGTTGAGCAAGAGACTTTCAAGAACATGCCGACGGAAGAGCGGGCACGCTATTGGTCGCAACAGTCTCCAGAACAAAAGAGATTTCTTTGCGACACCTACCCCGAGCTCATCGGTAATGCTGACGGTGTTGAGGCGTGGGCGCGAGACCGCGCGAATCGTCTTAGACTACCAAAACTCAGGCAAGCGGCACAGAATGAAGTCGATGAAATCAATTCTGAATTGAAAAAGTGTGTTGGACACCCCTCTGTCCGTTATGTGGAGCTCCAAGAACGTCTAACGAAAGCTCAGGCTCGATTGGACGCCTACAAAAAAATTGAAGAAACACTTACAAATTGGGGTCCTATTGATCCTAACGTTAAAGACGGAACGCAGGTAGGCTTCTCCTCTACATACGGAAAGCAGCGCCCGGGGTATCTCTCGCTCCTAACCCTCCAAGAAGAGAACGGACGCGTGCTAGCTGCCGTGGCCCAAGGTGACGTCGATCATGCAAAGAACGTTGCCACCGTCGTGCCGGGTATCGGAACGACGGTTGAGAAAAGTCTCGAAAGCGAACTTACGCGGGGTGCAAACCTGAGAAACGCGGCAGCTGCAGAAGGTAATATCGATACAAAAGATGTGGCAGTGGTCTCGTGGCTGGGATATGAGGCCCCTCCGGCACCTTCTGCTGATCTTGGAGAAGATCTCAAGATTGTGACAATGGACTTGGCTGAAAAGGGATCGGACAAGTTGGCCGGTTTCTTAACAGGAGTGAATGCGTCTCGCATGTACGGCGCAGGCGATGCAAATATGACCTTGTTGGGCCACTCCTATGGCTCAGTCGTTTCGGGAAGAGCAACGACAAAGATTGCAGACGGCGTCGTTGACAATGAAATATTGTTCGGCTCTCCTGGAATGGGAACCTATGATCCCTCAGAAATACACGTTCCTGAAGGACGTCGTTTCGTATCGGGTGTTCCAAAGGGAGATTGGGTCCAAGGTGCGAGTGACGATCGAGGAGCGTACTACTTAGGGTTAGGCATTCTGGCGCCACCGCTCATCCCAGCAGTAATCGGTGCGGGGAGCGCCGCAGAGTTGTACGGGGTTGGTCAGCTCGGTATGGATCCAATGAATCACGACTCAACTTTCATTCCGATTTCAAGCGATGCCACAGGATCCTACGCGTATGCTGATGGGCTGTTTGATGCAGGATCCAAGACGGTCTTGAGAAATCACAGCGTCTACATGGACCCAGGTACTGGAACACTCCGCGACATGGGTCGCATTGTTGCGGGTGGAAACCCGAAGCCGTAAGGCCGTTATCGACTAACCGACAGCCTGCGCTCACCCAGCAAGAGCACGGTCCCAACCGGGACCTTGACGCGCTGCCCACGGGGCAGCGGCTGGGTTGAGCCGTCGGGCGCCTGCAACCGCGTGCCATTCGCCGAGAAGGTGTCCTCGATCCACAAGGCCTCACCGTCGGCGGGCGCAACGCGCAGGTGCGTGCGCGAAAGCGAACGCGTCGAGTCCGCAATCGCAATGGCCTGAGCGTCCGCAGGAGTCTGCTCGGGAGCACGCCCCAGAACAATCTGAGCATTCACCTCAATGCGCTGCCCATCATCAACAATGATCGCCAGCGTCGGCGCCGAGGCGAAAGACGGCATCGGCGCGGCCTGCTGCGGTGCGCTTGCCTGCGGGGTTGGCGCTTGGGGAACCTTCGGCATTGCCGAGGCCCCGCCATGCCGTGCGGGAACAACGGGCCCCGCCGGTGTAACCGGCTGCTTAACGGGCGCCGAAACAGCAGGAGCAGCCGTCGA
>CALIEP010000333.1 GCA_938022345.1 uncultured Actinomyces sp. | reverse complement strand
GACACACGATCAGTCGGGTTCTCGGTCATGGCGAAATCTTAACGCCACCAACACCGAACACATTCCTCCACTTGCACTCAACAGACCTTCTCGTTGTGGCGAAGACACTTCCAAGATGCCAAGATGAAGCGATGGAGTGCGTACATTTAACAAGCGGGGAATGCCATTCGTGCCCCCTCATGCCCACTCCCTATGACATCCAACTTGCGCAGCGCCAAAAAGAAGCCTGCGAGTTACTGGCAACCTTGCCCCAGGCCTCGGAAATGAAATGGCTGCCCGCCGCTGCCTCACTGCCTGAGCACTACCGCAGCAAAGCAAAATTTGCGGTCGGAGGAAGCACCGATCACCCAACTTTGGGGATCACAGGAAGCGCGCCCAACTACGCAGGAGTAGATCTCCCCCACTGCATTGCGCACACAACAGTCATCGCAGATACCATCGAACCCTTAAAAGCTTTCATCCGCGAACTCCACTTGGAGCCCTACGATATTGCGCGCAGGCGTGGCGAACTCAAGCACATCCTGGTCACGCAGGGAACTGATGACGCGCTGATGATCCGCTTTGTCATGCGCTCAAAGCGCGACCTAGCCCTGCTGCGCTCAAAACTTTCACTGCTGTACTCGCTCATTCCCGCCGCCCAGGTCGTCACCGTTAATATCCTGCCCGCACACGCCGCACTGGTTGAAGGCGATGAAGAAATCGTCATTTCTGAACAGCAAACACTGCCCATGCTTGTTGGCGATGTTGAACTTCACTTGGGACCGCGCTCGTTTTCGCAAACCAACACGGACGTGGCCTCGCAGCTCTATCGACAGGTCGCGAGCTGGGCACAACAAAGCGGGGCGTCTTCCCTGTGGGATCTCTACTGCGGAGTGGGCGGTTTTGCACTGCATGCTGCGCTTGGCGGAGTTGAGCGCGTCAGTGGAGTTGAGATTTCACCCGAGGCCATTGCCTCGGCCCAGCGCACCGCTGCCGATGCCAGGGTGAGCGATCGCGTCGCGTTCGTGGCCGGTGACGCGCAAGAGTGGGCTTTCAACCAGGGCATTGATGCCACTCCCGAGGCGATCGTCGTCAATCCCCCGCGACGCGGCATTGGCGAGGCTTTCGCAGAGTGGATTAATGATTCACGCGCGCGCTACGTGATCTATTCCTCGTGCAACCCCAAGTCGCTTGCGAGCGACTTAAAAAGAATGCCGAATTACTCCCCGCTACAGGCACGACTCTTCGATATGTTCCCCCACACTGAACACATGGAATGCGCGGTATTGCTGGAAAAATTGGCCTAGTGCGGCGGGTGCGTCAAGTGCGCAATGGAACAGAGGGGGTTCACCTGTGAACACTACGACCGCGCCTTGTAGAACATTCAATCCAAAGCTAAGCTCTCAAGTAGACGATGTGCTTTTGTATCAACAATGAGTACACTGAAAAAATCCTGAATCACGACGTTTTAAACACGCATCAAAAACTGGGGGACATAATGAGGAAAAGTCGGAGAGTTCTGGCTACAGGAGCTGCGCTGGCTCTTTTCGCCGCAGGTACGGTAACAATGTTTGCACCTCGCGGTGCGCAAGCCGATGACCAGACCTTCCCTCTTTCGCAGTACGCATCTTCTACAACGACGACTGTGTGTAATACCGACCCCGTGATCACGACCTATCACGGTACCGTCGTAGTGGAGATCCCGATCACCACGCTTCTTGCAGGCCACGAGGCCGAAATCCGCGCTGCAGCTGCGCAGGGACTCTCCCCC
>CALIEP010000332.1 GCA_938022345.1 uncultured Actinomyces sp. | reverse complement strand
ACTTCACCAGTGTTTGGATCAACCGTTACAGGAGAACCGCCAGGAACAGAGAACTTCGTACCCTCAGGCAAGTTCTTGTCACCCGTTTGAGGAACCTTCACCGTCTGGCCAGGCTTACCCGAACCAGGCTTATACGAAGGATCGTGCTCATCGGCCTGAGGAGTCTTAGGCGCAGGAACATCCTTGACAGTCGTCTTTACGGTCTTGTTTTCAGACGTTCCATCTGGATACGTTACCTTCACAGTAACCGTATACTCAGTATCCTTCTCAACCTTACCTGCAGTCGCAGTAATAGCGCCTGTTTTCTCGTCAATCTTCAGATCCTTCAGATTGCTTAAATCATCAGGATTGGAAATCTCGAACTTCGTTCCAGCAGGAACAGCCGGATCAGAAACAGGAGCAGCAACCTTAACAGGGTCTCCTTCGTTTACTGTTACATCTGTATAAGAAGGATCGTAAACGTTTCGATCTTCCTTGTTCGCAATTACGAAGTGCGCCATAACCTCGACGGAGCTCTCGTCTGTAAAGACAGCTACAACTGGTACGTCAATCTTGGTGCCTGGCTTAGCGTCAGCTGGGGCGACAACCGATACAGTACCGGTTGCCTTGTTGATGGAGACTTTGTAACCCTCTGGAGCAGTGTAGGTCCCAGGAATGCTGAACGGTTCCTTCGCTGCTAACTTTGGATCGAGCTGATCGGCAGGAATGCGCTCTTGCTCATCTGTAGTGGTCAGGTCGAAGCCCTTTACATCAGACGTTCCGGTATAACCTGCCTTCACACTCACATCGTCATATACAGGTCGAGAACCAACAATAACAGTATACGTATCTACACCAAACGATGTACCACGAGTTCCTGTTTCTGCGTTAACTGGATACAACGTAGCCGTAAAGTTCGTTGTCTTCGTCAATCCCAAACCAGCTGTCTTCAGTGGGAAGGAAGGAATAGTACCGTCAGCGTTTGCAGCTACAACTGGTCCGGTTGCTACAACCTTACCTGTAGAAGTATTGATCCATTCAATCTGGTACTTCACACCGCCTACGAATTGGTTTGGCAAACCGGAAGTTTCAGTTTCTGCAACATCTCCAGGAACACCAGAATTGAGGATATCCTTACCGTCGGTTACGCGGAAGTTCACGTAATCTGGATACGCAGCCAAAATGATACCGTCGGCCTCATTCCAGTTGAAGTTGTTCTGCCAGGTAGCCAGCAAGCCGTTGTACTGACCGAGACCCATGTAGCCGTTGGTCATCCATGGCGTACCGAGAGCAACACCTGGCTTCATATCGGTGGATACGAACAACCAATCGCGGTTGATGTGCTTGGAAATGTTGCCACCGAGCATGGCGACATCGCCTGCGGAAGTAGACCAGCGATCGATGGTTGGAGACTCAGCGATCTTGTGGTACGCGTTGTTCACCTTGTCGATGTTTGTCTTAATTAAAGGCATAGTACCTGGATTGTTCCATGTGGCGCCATACGTGCCCTTGAACTGGATGTTGAATAATCCATCGGCGCTCACCTTAGCCGATGCGGTTTCTGCAATCCACTTGTCCTGACCTTCCTTCGCCATCTGCACGCGAATCCAGTCCTGCAGGCTTGCTTCGTTGTCGATAGTCCAACCAGCACCACGAACTTCCTTCGCAGAAGAACCAAACGTAGAGGTCGGCTCGGCGTAGATCTTCTCCAGCGCGTAGTCGGAGAGATACGAGGCGTATACCGTCGCGTCTTCAGCAGCAACATCAATACCCTTATCGAAGTAGTACTTAGGGAAGGCTGCACCACTAGACCAACCCTGAGCACCAGCAGCTTTAACCAGCTCCCAGTGCACATCACCACGGACCATACCGAGCTTGAACGCAGGAACATTCTTCTCAACGTTCTTGAGGTTGTGCATAACCTCGTTTTCAGGCTTCAAACCGTAACGAATATTCACCTTATCTAGACGGTCCGGCCCAACGCCATCACCAATCTCAGCATCGTATGCATAATCGCGTGGACCCCAGCTACCGTTGTAGTAATTCGACAACTGAGTGAGATGATCCTTATCAGGATTATCCGCCCAAATGCGCCACTTCTCACCCTGAGGAAGATTGGGATCTGCATCGAAGGTGTAGGTCTTACCAGTTTCCGTGGTAAAGTCCTTCATCTTAATGGCATATTCGCCTGATGCGTTCGTTGTGGTCGTGTAGATTGGAGAAATAGATCCATCCTTTTCCATCCACTGAGCATACACACGCACACCCTGCATAGGAATAGGCGGGAACCCTGCATCATTCAAATGAACTTTATAGTTACCGTAGCGCTGAACATAAACCTGACCAGTAATCGTCTTCGTTCCGTCTACGCTCGAAGGAGACTCGATTGCATCCTTATATCTACTTGCTTGATCGGAGTACGTGTATCGTTGCTGGCCAATGCCAGTCTGATATACACCATCCTTATTAAAGCCTGGGTAATTAACCCCGGCTTCAGCAGGAGTAGAAGCCGATGCGAAGCTCCCGCTTAAACCAAAACTTGTGGCAACAAGAGCAATCATACCTACAGAAGCTATGAGCTTCCTAAACCCTAATCGCCCGTTACCGGGGTAATGTTTTCTATCTGTCATAATTCATCTCTTTTTCTTTCTAGATACAAAATTGATGAATGTAGGTGCCCATAGAGCTGCAATGCTTACACTCACAAGTAAAAGTGAAATGCTTACGCATCTCGCTTCTTCATTGTGAGGTATTCATAATATTTCCACTCTATAAATACACCCAACTCCTAAAACGCTACCCCCCCCCCCGGAAATAGGGTTATACGACAAATGTTGTTGGTGGGGTGTTATTCGTTGAGTGCGTTGA
>CALIEP010000331.1 GCA_938022345.1 uncultured Actinomyces sp. | reverse complement strand
GTGGTGGGTGTAGTCGGCGGGGGTCAGGACCTCGGACTCGTCGATGTAGTCGACACCAAGGGACTGAAGAACCTGTGCTTCAACAAAGTGACCGATGCGAGCCTTTGCCATAACCGGAATAGAGACAGCATTAATAATGCCGTCAATCAGATCAGGATCTGACATACGAGCAACGCCGCCCTGGGCGCGAATATCCGCGGGGACACGCTCGAGCGCCATAACTGCAACGGCACCGGCATCTTCAGCGATCTTCGCTTGCTCAGGAGTGACGACATCCATGATGACGCCGCCCTTGAGCATCTGAGCCATTCCGCGCTTGACCTGCGGGGTTCCAACCTCGCGAGTTGCCGTCTGCTCAGTCATCACTCACTCCTCTTCTTCCAGCTGGGCCTGCACCTCATCAGAAAGAGACATATTGGTGTAGATGTTCTGCACATCGTCAGAATCTTCAAGTGCGTCAATGAGCTTATTGACCTTGAGCGCACCTTCAAGATCGAGTTCGACTTCGGTGGACGCTACGAATTGAACTTCCGCCGAGTCATAGTCGATACCAGCTTCTTGCAGCGCCTTGCGGACTGCAACGACATCGCTGGGCTCACACTCAATAACAAAGCCCTCGCCGAGGTCTTCAACTTCTTCAGCACCAGCGTCAAGAACAGCTTCCATGATGCTGTCTTCGTCTACACCGTCTGCAGCGGGCACCTCAATGACACCACGCCTCGAGAACAGGTAGGCAACCGAACCGGGGTCGGCCAGCGAGCCGCCGTGACGAGTAAATCCCAGACGAACATCGGATGCCGCCCGGTTACGGTTGTCAGTCAAACACTCAACCAAGAAAGCAACACCGTTAGGGCCGTAGCCTTCGTACATAATGGTTTCATAATTTGCGCCACCGGCTTCTGCACCCGAACCACGCTTGACGGCGCGATCGATATTGTCTGCGGGAACAGAGTTCTTCTTTGCCTTCTGAATAGCATCAAAGAGGGTGGGATTTCCGGCGGGGTCACCACCACCGGTACGAGCAGCAACTTCAATATTCTTAATCAGTCGTGCGAAGAGCTTACCGCGCTTGGCGTCAATCGCCGCCTTCTTGTGCTTGGTAGTCGCCCACTTAGAGTGTCCCGACATTACTTCTCCCTTTTGGGCTGGATTAATACTGTGCCAGTTTACAGCTCATACCCTCACTTCCCCACCGGGCGCGCGTTTTATGGGACAATGCACCTCGCCAGCATGGTGGATGTTCGCCGAAAATTCGAGCATTGACTTGGTTCTTCTAGGAGGGAACATGTCTTTAGGACGCGGTATCGAGCACTGCGTATGCTCTGCAAGAGAGTGCGAGAATTCAGCGGTTTTCATCATCGAATGGTCAAATCCGAAGATTCATACCGGTCGTACTAAGAAGTGGCTTTCATGCGAAGAACATCGCCAATTCCTTATCGACTACCTCAGGTATCGAAACTTTCCCTATGAGGTGCGCACTTTCAATCCACCACAGACTGGAGCCCCGTCTCAGTCACCGCGAAGTTGATCCCCGTCCCAACTGATAGCAGAAAGAGAAGCGAAAACCCCATCACTGCTGAGGGCACGAATTTCTTCGATATCAACATCAAACACCACGATTCCGGTATTTGACATGAAGCGAGTGAGCGGAATTCCCCGACGAATATCCTCACTGAGATACGCAGAGATCACACGAATCAGACCTCCGTGCGCAACAAGTTCTCCAATCCCCTGATCCCCAGCAGCGCGGTAAGCGCGTTCCATCACAGCTTGAATCTCTGGGATAACACGTCCGAGAAACTCGTAACCGTCCTCAGCACCGGGCATACGATGCGAAAAATCTCCCTGCATCCACGCTGCGCAGGCTTCCACATAAATCCTGATTGCGACGGGATCGCATGACATCTCAAGATCGCCGGCACTCACTTCACGAATCTGTGCCGTCACTACTGGTGTTACCCCGAAAAGCTCACACAACGGTTCCGCAGTCTGTTGCGTTCGTTTCATCGCAGAGACAGTAAGAGCGTCCAATTGTCCCGCCACTTCACGCACAAAACGTTCTTTCAGGCTCTCAGCCTGCGAAAGCCCGAGTTCGGTCAGCGGCAAGCCCGGGAGGCGAGTATCCAAGGAGGCTGTGATGTTTGCTGGAGTTTGTCCATGTCTAATTAATGCAATCTTCATGCCGCTCCCCTGCTGCTACGCGTAGTTTCACGAAATATTCCAAAACAGTTTCTCAAATACCTCCCGCATTTTACGTGAGGAGGTCAGCCATTTCGTCGTCATTTCTTCACGCTGATCGCGCGAATAACCCATGAGCATAGCCATCGCGACAAGTTGCTCACTGTTTGAGGGAATAACATCATTTTTCGAGGCAGAAGGGCCTGCGGCTATAACCCGGGCACGCCTCAGTTCTTGCCCAAATTCCCAGGTCGAGGCAGCGCGTTGGTACTCGCTTTGAGTGAGTTTTCCTCTGTGGAGTAGTTCCAGCAAAGCTTGCCTTGTGGAAGATGATCGAAGGTCACGGTCCTCACTCCCCGACTGTAATTGCAGTAGTTCGACAAGCCATTGGATATCGGAAAGACCTCCGGGGCCTAGTTTGATGTGCATCCGCGGGTCAATGCCCCCGGGAATTCTTTCTCGTTCGACACGGACCTTCATTAATTGAATATCACGGGTTTCATCATCGCTCAAAGGTGTGCGGAAGCAATATGTTTGCGCAAATTGATATAGAGCTTCTGCTGTGTTCCCGGCCCCAAGCGGGCGCAGACGAACAAGCATTTGTTTTTCCCACACCTGCGCCCAGCGTTCGTAATACTCCGTATAGGAGTCGAGAGTGCGTACTAAAGCTCCGTTTTTCCCCTCGGGACGCAGCGCAAAATCCAAAGCTACGGGTAGAGCTCGGCTTGAGGTAGAAAACAGTTGCTTAAGCCGCGTGATTCGATCATACGCACGGCGTAGAGCACTGGCATCACAGCTATCAGGAACGACGGCAAGAACATCCAAATCTGATGTATAGGACAGCTCCCGAGCCCCATAACTACCCAAAGCGCACAGTTCGATGCGCAAATCCGGAATGTGCTCTTCACTCTCGTCAAAAAGATCGAAGGCTTCGAGGGCCGAGAGAACACACGCATCAGCAACAATACAGAGATCCCTACCCACCCCTTCTTTTGAACCTGTGGCCTCGCGAAGTGCAATACGCAAAACTTCGCGCGTGCGAATAAGGCGAATCTTCTCAATCGCCTCGTCAATACTCCCCGCTCTTCCCGCAACCGAACGCATTTGGCGGGAAAGTACTTCGAATGAAGGCGTTGCAAGCAATTCAGCTGAATCAAGCCACGAGACGGCCTCGGGGAAAAGACGGATCAGGGAACCAATCCACGCGGATGCAGAAAGAACCCGACACAGCTGCGAGGCCGCATAATCACTATCGCGTAGAAGTGCCAAATACCAATGAGAATCACCAATCTCATCGGAAAGAACCCTGAAATTAAGCAAGCCCATATCGGGATTTGCACCATTGGCAATCCATGAGAGCAATACGGGAAGAAGATGACGCTGAATCATCGCACGCCGGGAAGTTCCCGCGCATAGAGACTCGATATGTTTGAGGGCGCTGCGCGGATCCAAATAACCGATCGCTCGCAAACGATCCATCGCGGCTTGGTCATCAAGATGAATGAGATCTTCATCCAGCCGGGCACTTGCAGCAATAATTGGCCGGAAAAATACCGAATGGTGAAGCTCTCGCACTCGCAAACGAAGTGCTCGAAGGTGCTCGTGAAGCTGCTCCGCTGTGGCGGGCTTTCCGTAAAGTGAACGCAGAAGTCGCTCGAGCTGACGAAGACCACTGGGAAGCGTATGGGTTCGGTGCATCCTTAGAAGCTGGGAGCGATGCTCAAGGGTACGCAGGAAGGCATAGGCTTCCCGAAGATTAGCAGCGTCCGCACGCGCAATATATCCTCGTGCACTTAATGCCTCGAGTGCACCAAGAGTCGATCGCTGCCTGATCTGGATATCGTTTCTCCCGTGGACCAACTGCAGAAATTGAATCGAAAATTCGATATCACGCAGTCCTCCCACGCCCAGCTTTAACTCGCTGCCACGTACCTTTGGCGGCACTGAGTTTTCAACTTGAGCGCGCATCGAACGAACGTCATCGACAAAACCTGGACGCGCCGAGGCTTCCCAAATAAAGGGCGCAGCATACTCAAGAAAACGCGCCCCAACTTCCATATCGCCAGCACAGGGACGTGCTTTCAGCAGCGCCTGGAACTCCCAGTTTTGCGCCCAGCGATCCCAGTAAGCACGGTAAGAATCAATGGTGCGCACAAGTGCTCCATCACGGCCCTCCGGACGTAAATTCGCATCTACGCTCCACAGCGGCGCCTCTTTACTAGGACTGGAGCAGATGGATGCCACCAGGCTTGCAATACGCGTTGCGCGCTCAAGGCGCAAACGAGTGAGCTCTGCGTCTTCCGTGGGTGCACTATCCGCAAGCACGTACATGACATCAACATCGGAAACATAATTGAGCTCACCTCCCCCAGTCTTTCCCATTGCGATAATGCACAAAGGAACCTCGGCATCGGGGGCTTCAAGAAGGCGAGCAATATAGAGCGCTCCTTGAAGAGCCTCGTCTGCAGCCTTTGAGAGACGTGCGGTAATGGACTCAACATGATCGGGTGCGTAAGGGTTCTCCGCCAGAAGATCATCCGCAATGATGTCAAAAAGCCTCCGCCGATAGACCATCCGAAGGTACGAGGCCGCCTCTTCCCAGCGTGATTCAGGAGCCTCGTCCGCAGCCATCGCAGGCCATCCCTTGGGTAGCAGTCGGCAAAGTTCATCGGTCATGCAGAGGCTTGTCGCACCGGGAGCATCTGGGAGGAAGAAATTCGGGTGCTGGAGGAGATAGTCTCCCCACCACGATGAGAAACCGAGAACTACAGCAAGGCGCCTGGCACTGGCAGCATCATTTTGTAGCAGGTTGATCAGCGAAGGACATTCATCGTGTGCTCTTGCGCAGAAAACTGCAAACTGCTCAATATCCGCACATATTTCGAGTGAGTCAATATGCTCGATATCGCTCAAACCGGAAGATTCGAAGAGTGTACGAATTCGCTCGGGCTGAGTCACACCATAACGGCGTAATTCACGATCAGAGATCATTCATTGACCTTGAGGAATTGACGGAGTTCTGCCGGAGTAATCTGCCGACGGTACTCGCGCCACTCATTTTCTTTTTCACGCAGAAGGTGCTCGAAAACCTGCTCGCCCAGCGCTTCGGCAACTAAATCGGATGAACGCATTGCGCGCAGGGCATCAGAAAGCGACGAGGGCAGCGGGTGAATCCCTAGAATCTGACGCTCAGTTTCGCTGAGTTGCCACACGTTATCTTCTGCTTCCTCAGCGAGAGGCATTTTCTTTTCGATACCGTCGAGACCAGCACTAATAAGTACGGTAAGTGCAAGATAGGGATTTGCCGCAGGATCAAGTCCCCTGTATTCGATTCGTGCGCTGCTCCTCTTCGAAGGCTTATAGACGGGAACGCGAACGAGTGCCGAACGATTATTGTGACCCCAACAAATATAGGAGGGCGCTTCTCCCCCGCCCCATAGACGCTTGTAGGAATTCACATGCTGATTGGTAATCGCAGCTATCTCGCGCGCATGGTGAAGCAAACCGGCGATGAAATAGCGACCAATCTCGGAGAGCTGGTAGCGTCCAGAGGGATCGTAGAAGGCATTTTCATCCCCTTCAAATAGCGAAAGGTGGGTGTGCATTCCCGATCCAGGGCGATTAATGAAGGGCTTTGGCATGAAGGTAGCGAGCATCCCCTCAGCTAGCGCTACCTCTTCAATCAAGGTCCGGGCGGTCATGATGTTATCGGCCGCATGAAGAGCGTCGACCGCACGAAGATCAACTTCATTTTGGCCAGGACCACCTTCATGGTGCGAGAACTCTACCTGGATCCCCGTCTCTTCTAAGGCATGCACGATCTTCCTGCGAAAATCGTTAGATAGCCCGCGAGTCACATGATCGAAATAGCCAGCTTGATCAACCGGTTCCAGATGGTTGATATCGACCGGCTGGCGAAGAAGGTAAAACTCAATCTCCGGGTGTGCAAAGACTGAGAAGCCCATCTCCGAGGCGCGCTGAACTGCACGCTCGAGCGCGCCTCGGGGATCGGCTGGTGATGGCAAGCCATCCGGGGTGAGGACATCACAGAACATCCGCCCGTGAACATCAGTGCCATCTTTTGTATGCAAACGTTGGAAAGTAGCAGCATCAGGACGCAAAAGCATATCGGATTCGTAGACACGAGTCAGACCTTCAATGGAAGATCCATCAAAACCGATTCCCTCGCAAAAAGCCTCCTCGAGCTCTCCGGGGTCGATTGAGACCGATTTGAGCACTCCAGCGACATCCGTAAACCACAAGCGGATGAGCCGGATATCTTCTTGGGCAACACTACGAAGGACCTGTTCCTGCTGCTGTTTCATCTGCTTACCTTAGGAGCGACCAAAACCCTTGGAGATGGCATCCAGTGCACCGGTGAGATCTGAAGGAAGAACCCACAACTTTGAAGCCTGGCCATTAGCAATACGAGGCAGCATCTCCAAGTACTTGTAGGACAGCAGTTCAGGAGTTGCATGTCCCTGATTGATCGCATTGAAGACGACAGAAATTGCTTCAGCCTCGCCCTCTGCGCGAAGGATCTGCGCTTGGCGTGCACCTTCAGCCTGAAGAATCAGTGCTTCCTTTTCACCACGTGCCTGAAGCACTTGAGCTTCTTGCTGTGCTGATGCTGCAAGAACGGCAGCCTGCTTCGCGCCTTCTGCCTTCTTAATTTGGGCCTCGCGCTCGGCCTCAGCGGTCAAGATCGTGGCGCGCTTCGTACGCTCAGCTGTAATTTGCTGCACCATTGCAGAGAGAACATTCGGCGGTGGTTCAATGGACTTGAGCTCGACGCGTGTCACGCGAATACCCCACGGGCCAGTTGCTTCATCAAGCACACCACGAAGTTGCTTGTTAATGGATTCACGGCTGGTCTGAGTTTCTTCCAGATCCAAGGAACCGATGAGGTTACGAAGAGTAGTTGCAGTCAGCTGCTCGATCGCCTGCAGGAAGTTAGCGACTTCGTAGGTTGCACTACGAGGATCGGTAATCTGGAAATAGATGACCGAATCAATTTCAACCATTGCCTGGTCTGCAGTAATCACTGACTGCGAAGGGAAATTCACAACCTGTTCGCGTAGATCGATGCGTGCGGCAACGCGATCAACGAAGGGAACAAGCAGGTGAATCCCACCGTGCAGAACGGAACGGAAACGACCGAGTCGTTCCACAACGTATGCTTCAGACTGCGGGACGATACGGACAGCGCGAGCGATAGCGATCATGACGAAAATCGCCAGCACAACACCGACTATCATTGCGATGCTCCCGATGGGATCTTCATTCATCAATCCCTCCCCTTTCTATGAGTAAACCGGATGAAATTAAGAGTGAAGCGGTTGAACAACTGCGGTGGCACCGTCAATCGCGACGACAGTCACCTCGGTGCCGACAGGAATCAGGCCTTCGGCACTTCGTGCGCTCCATTCACCACCTGAAAACTGAATTCGACCATCACGCTCGCCCACCAACTGTGTGACATAACCGGTCTTACCGATCAAGGCATCCGCATTGGTTCGAACATCCTCACCTGAGCGTTGAATGCGCCCTTTCATCATCGGGCGAAGAGCGAAGATCAAAAGTATTGAAACAACGACGAAAACGGCGATCTGGGCTAAGGTTCCTCCACCGAATATCGCGACAAGACCCGCCGCGATTGCAGCGATGGCAAACATTAGGAAAACGAAGGTAATAGTCAAGACCTCGATGATGCCAAAGACGAGCGCAGCAAGAAACCACATCCACCAGGTAATCATTGATTTTCACCTACTTCTGTGTACCGAAAAATTGATCAACGGGGTAATCCACGGGCGAACCAACGGCCGTTTTCGTTTTCTACGCTGAGTGCTAGTTCGAAGGCCTCCGAAAGTACCCGGCCATTCAGCACCTCATTGACAGTGCCGGCAGCGAAGATTTCTCCGTCCTTCATCACAGCTGCGTGCGTAACCACCTGTGGAATTTCTTCAAGGTGATGCGTCACCAAAATAACCTGAGGGGCATTCTTCCCAGCGATGATCTCTTCCATGGCGGCAATGAGAAGCTCTCGCGCTCCAAGGTCGAGGCCCGCAGTTGGCTCATCAAGAATAAGTACTTCGGGGTCCGACATCAAACCGCGTGCAAGAACGATCCTCTGGCGTTCACCCTCAGACAAGGTGTGGAAAGGACGCTCCTCAAGGTGATCAACACTAAATAGACCAAGCAAGTCTCGGGCACGCTGGGTATCGATATCTTCGTAAGTCTCTGCAAATGGCGCAGAGACCCCCCAAGCGGCTGAGCGCACCACATCAATCACACGCATACTTGGACGTAGTCGTTGGGTGGTCGACAAAGATACTAACGAGCAGCGCGATGCAAGCTCTTGGGGCTGGAGATCGGTGATCGAATTGCCATCAAAACGAACACTTCCGCTTGTCGGTTGAACTTTCCCGCTTGCAATCCGAACAAGAGAAGTCTTTCCTGCCCCATTCGCTCCCAGAACGGCCCACTGCTCGCCGCGATGGGTATTCCAGGTGATGTTGTTTAAAATCTGGGTTTCGCCACGCGTTAAAGCAACGTCATCGAGCTCAATTACCGTATTCATTGTCTTAGTATCCCGCAGCTCACAGTAGGTGTCCTCTTCAAAGTCATCAGCTCAGTGAACGAGCTTCTGATAAAGCGCAACAGTCTTATCGCCAATCGCTTCCCACGAGAAATAATCACGTGCGCGACGCAAACCTGCTTGCCCCATTTGATGAGCCTTCTCAGGCGACGACAGCACCTCGATCAAGCGATCAGCCATATCGCGTTCAAATTGCTCGGGATCCAGCGGAGTCCCAGTCCCATCATGAAGCTGCTTGATCGGTACAAGGTAACCTGTTTCACCATCAACAATGACATCTGGAATACCGCCCGTTGCTGTTCCAACAACAGGTAAACCAACAGCCATAGCCTCCAAATTGACGATGCCAAGAGGCTCGTAGATCGAAGGCGTAATAAAGACAGTAGCGGCATCCAAGAGCGCAATAAGATCGGCACGAGGTAGCATTTCGGAAATCAGCACGACACCATTACGACTATTGCGCAGCTCGGCCACTAGTCCTTCAACTTCGGCAGCAATCTGCGGAGTATCTGGCGCACCCGCGCACAGGATGACCTGGACTTCCTCGGGAAGACGACGTGCGGCACGAAGGAAGTACGGCAGTCCCTTCTGGCGAGTAATTCGCCCAACGAAGATCACTGAAGGCCTGTCCGGATCTACCCCCCAGTGCTCAAGGACCTTAACCTGATGTTCTTTCTCAGCATCGGTTGTTGGAATATGCCATTGAGACAGATCAATTCCGTTGTGGATGACATGAACACGGTCGGGATCCACGGCTGGATAGGCGCGCAAAATGTCCTCGCGCATTCCGTGTGAAACTGCAACAATGCCTGCCGCGGCCTCGTAGGCAGAACGCTCAACGAAAGACGAGACGCGGTAGCCACCACCGAGCTGCTCCGCCTTCCAGGGGCGCAGCGGCTCCAGCGAATGAGCCGTCACGACGTGGGGAATATCGTTCATCAAGGATGATAGGTGCCCGGCAAAATTTGCATACCACGTATGTGAGTGCACTAGATCTGCGCCAACCGTATCGGCCGCGATGGCAATATCAACGCCAAGCGTACGCAGAGCAGGGTTGGCATGTGCCAACTCCGGCAGATCCGAATATCCAATGACTTCTCCCGCGTCTTCGCGGGGACCATCAAAAGCATGAATACGAAGCTCATCCACCCGAGAGCGAAGAACCTTAGCTAATTCAGTAACATGAACTCCCGCACCTCCGTAAACATGTGGCGGGTATTCTCTGGTCAACAAGTCAACGCGCATGTGAGCTCCTTCGACGCACGGGTGCTTCTAGCTTAGCGGATATTTCTCTCTCAATATGTTCTTCACCACGTTCTAAAATCCACAACCAAAATCACGAATTTACGCATACTCTAGAGCCATGGCTAAAAATCATGTTCTCGCGATCGTTCTAGCCGGAGGCGAGGGTAAAAGGCTAATGCCTCTCACCATGGATCGGGCAAAGCCGGCCGTTCCCTTCGGTGGTCATTACCGACTCATTGATTTCTCACTATCAAATATGGTCAATTCTGGCTATATGAAGATCGTTGTACTGACTCAGTACAAATCGCATTCACTGGACAGGCACGTAACCCGCACGTGGTACACCTCTCCCCTGCTTGGCAATTTCATTGCTCCAGTCCCCGCCCAACAGCGTCGTGGACCACACTGGTACTTGGGAAGCGCGGATGCGATTTACCAGTCACTAAACATCGTTGATGATGAAAATCCCGACTATATTGTCATCACTGGCGCCGACAATATTTACCGCATGGACTTCTCGCAGATGGTCCAGCACCACATCGATTCCGGGCTTCCCGCAACCGTCGCAGGAATTCGCCAGCCCATCGAAGTAGCATCGGCCCTCGGTGTAATCGAAGGCAAGGATGGCCACGTCGATCGCTTCGTTGAGAAGCCTCAGAATCCAGTTGGCCTCGAGGACGATCCCACCCAGGTTCTGGCCTCAATGGGCAACTACGTCTTCACAACTCAGGATCTGATTGCCGCGCTTCGAGAAGATGCTGAGGACCCCCTATCGAAGCACGATATGGGTGGGAATATCATTCCGTGGTTCGTTGAGCGTGGAATGTGCGGCTACTACGACTTCAAGGACAACGTTGTTCCCGGTTCGACGGATCGAGACCGCGATTACTGGCGCGACGTCGGTACCTTGGATGCCTACTACGAGGCAAATATGGACCTCATTAGCGTTCATCCCGTCTTTAACCTCTACAACAGGGATTGGCCCACGATGACGCTTTTGGATGGCTCATTGCCTCCTGCAAAGTTCGTTTATGGAGACGAGCATTCGCGTATGGGGCATGCAGTTGACTCCTTCGTTTCGCCCGGGGTGATTATTTCGGGTGGCGAGGTCTACCACTCCATTGTTTCTCCAAATTCCTATGTCCATTCATGGGCACAAGTCACTGACTCAGTGATCATGCACGGTGTGCGTGTCGGTCGTTCCTCGCAGGTCGTGAAGACAATCCTGGACAAGAACGTCGTCGTTGAAGAGGGCGCGATTGTCGGTGTCGATTTGGAACACGATCTCGAGCGTGGCTTCACGGTCACGGAATCAGGAATTACAGTCGTCCCCAAGGGAACAATTGTGACCCGATAGTTCGTAAGAACTTAGAGTTAGCCCCCTGCGTGAGTCATCATCGCAGGGGGCTAACTCTAGTTATTCAATGACGCTTACTGTTCCATCCCATCCGTGAAGACATTGCCCAATAAGATCGCACAGCGAGCGTGGGTATACCTCATGGTTCTCGGCATATTTCTCGAGCTCGTTAAGATCCCACCAACGGTATTCATCAATCACTCGTTGTTCTTCTGGCGTCCAATGAGAATCGCTGAGAGGCTGGGCTTGAACGCGTGCCCAGAAAATTTCTTCATCTTGGCGAGCAACGAGACTCTTAAAGTCGAATACTGCCTGTCGGCGAGCTACCGGCCCAACGAGTTCCTTCTGCTTGAGCTGTATACCGGTCTCTTCGAAGACCTCTCGTAGGGCAGTTTCTTGGCTTGCTTCCCCGTCCTCGACTCCCCCACCAACGGTGAACCACCATGAGCGCGTGGGATTGTCAGCATCGTGTCCTCTTACCAAAAGAACGCGATTTCGTTCGTCGATGAGAATTACCCGCGCTGCTTCTCGATGTGGGAAGCCCTCCTCATCACGAGGCCACTGTAGAACGCTCACGCGCTTACCCGACGTGCCGCTTGTGAAAGTTCCGTCAAGGAGAGGAACTTCTTCCGCGCTTCCACTGCTTTCGTAAGCAGTTCACGATCGTAAGCATCGCGTGCGGGATCCTCGCGCTTTCGTAGCGGACGCGCATACTCATCAAGACCAATGGCGGCAAGAGAATTCAAGAAGAAATTCATTGCTTTACGGGCCTCTGAACCAGCGCTAGCAGCCCACTTAACGGCATTTCGACGCTGCGCACGGTCAGTAACCATTTGAAGCTCCACAGGAAGCACCCAGCCTTGAACGACATAAGGAGTTAACCCCTGCTGGATATGTTTTGCTTCACGTGAAGATTGCGTAATCAGATAGATGAACCAACACGTAAAAAGCGGAACCTCGATGGTGATGTAGGAATGGAACCAACCTCCGATACCGTTATTACTCGCAAGAAAGTTCCATAGGCCATGGAAGAACACCGCGGTTAGGTAACCAAGGAAGACTCGAATAGTGCTCCACAGCGCACCGTAGCGGCGAATCAGAACAAGTGCGATGGCCATTCCAGTAAAAGAGGTTGCCATCGGATGAACGAATGGCGAAAGGATGCCTCGGGTAAATACCGTCGTTGTCAGCATAAACGCACCCGAAGAGCTCGTTCTCAGGAAGTACTGAATATTCTCAATGAAGGCGAAGCCGGCACCAACAATGCCTCCGCAGATCAGACCATCTAGGCGCGAATTGATGGAATTTCGACGTGCAAGGATGAAGATGATGACACCAATGCCCTTGAAGAATTCTTCAGCAACCGGCGCAACAAACACAGCAACAATGACCGCTGCGGAATCTTGATCACCGAGTGTGCGAGCAATATCTAGATTTAGGGTGCTATTGACAACCAACGAGGAAAGCGTTGCAACACCTGCTCCCCAAATGAAGCAGATGAAATTAGATTTCCAGCCCTCACGCTCCCAGCGATCAAGGTAGCTCAGCACTCCGAGGACGATAACAAGCGGAATTAATGCCAAAGCCGTCATGACTGCAGCGGAGACGACACCGCCGGTACGAACGTAGGTCACCATGAGCACGATGACACCGACGGTTCCCAAAATTGTGAAGATAATTTCAAGAAAGGGCAAGGAACGGACGCGTTGAGGAATTCGCCATGTGGGAGCTTGTGCGGGTGCTGGGTCTTCAGGACCGAAGAGTTCAGCTTCGGTCGTTCTGATCTTTTTCAGCCGATAGTCCTCACCGGGACCTCCCCAACGCGGGTGTGTTTCACTCATTTAATAGCCGTATCCATCTTCAATCGTGTCGTCATCAAAATCAATTGTCTGAGCCATTGGCGCATGTCCTGCAAGATGCGCCAAGCGCACCCAGCTTCTCTCACGAATCTTATGGGCCTGCGTAACGTAGAGGTTATGCATTGATCGTGCTAATTGGACTTTATAGGAGGCTTGGTCTAGTTCGCGAAGTTCGCGAGACCAATAATCATCGGCATCAATCTCTTTGCGGAGCTTAACATTAAGCGCGCTTCGAAGAATTCTTGAAAGTTGCGACTGAATATCGAAAAATTCGATGACCTTTTCACGCGTTTGGGTGTCGCGGATGCTTGCTTCGCTTGTTCGCCGGTCAAGTCCGTCGGCAACAAGAGGAATCATCTGCCGGCGTGCTCGTGTCGAAGCCTCCCGAATCTCTTGAGATTCGTCAGAGGTGAACCCCGGATAGTCAGCGATCCTCTCGCTATAGCGTGCACGTTCATCAAGAAGAAGTGCCAGCGAATCCCTCGTCGTTAAAATCCGCCAATGAAGACGATCAAGTCGTGTTGCAAGAATTGCTGATTGGCGCACAAGAAAGGCCAGTGCGACCAAAACAAGAACCAAAAGAACAAGGGTCAAAGTATTACTCATCGTCTTCGGCCTCGTTCCTGCCACGAATAAGATCAAGCGTCGTCGGGTCCGAGGGCTGCGCTTGCGCAGAGGCTAAGACGGTCTGATACAAAGCTAAGACTTGGTCGGTAACCGTATCCCATCCATAACGGGAACTCGCCGCTTCTCCACGGCGTGCAAGCGTTGCAAGTTCCTCAGAATCACGAAGAAGTCTGATTAGTTGACGAGCTAGGTCCTGACTATTTCCGGTCTCAAATAGCGCGCCTACTTCTCCTTGTTCAAGGACGGCTCTGAAGGCCTCCAGATCAGAGGCAAGTACCGCGCAACCGGCTGCCATCGCCTCGACAAGAACAATCCCGAAGGATTCTCCACCGGTTTGGGGAGCAACGTAAACGCTTGCTCCCTTCAGAAGCGAAGCCTTATCTTCATCGCTCACGCCGCCAAGGAACTCAACTGAGTCCCCAAAACGCTCCAATTGTGAGCGGTATTCATGTGCGTTTCCTCGTCCAGCAATAAGAAAGCGGGCACCCGGGATTTCTGAAAGCACCGTTTCGATCGCTGCAGAGAAGACTGGCAATCCCTTGCGAGGCTCATCAAGACGGCCAAGGAAAACAACGACCGGACGCTGTGGAGTTGCTTCCCATTCGGGTTTGATCTGGGCTTGCGCGAAGAAATGAGTATCAACCCCATTGGGGATAATCACCGCATCTCCACCATTATGTTCAACAAGTGTCCGGCGTGCTTCTGCCGAAACAGCAATACGGGCAGCAAGTTTCTCCAATAGCGGGTCGAGCGCGGAGGATGAAACGGAACGAGAGAAGGAATAATCCAATGCCGCATGGAAAGTTCCAACAACCGGAATCTCGGCTGCACGCAACGCCAGCATTGAAATAGAGGGAACTTCCGGTTCGTGGACATGAAGAAGATCAAACTTGCCTTCATCAATCCAACGCTTCGTTCGCATGTTAGCCAAGGGGGTAAAGGAGAGACGGGCTACTGAACCATTAAAAGGAACAGCAACCGATGAACCGACGGTAGTAATCCACTCAGGCAGATCATCGGTATTTTTCGCCGGAGTAAGAACACTCACCTCGTGTCCCCGCTTCATAAGCTCCAGTGCGAAATCACGGATGTGGAATTGAACGCCACCGGGCACATCCCAGGAGTAAGGGTTAACAATACCAACTCTCACCTATTCTCCTTTCTGTGCCGCGCGCTTACGCGCCCGAGCCAAACGCTCCGGATCTAAATCCTCAACAAAAACTGCTTGCATCATATGCCACTCACGAATCCGACGTTGAAGAATTGGAAGGAGCGCAGTCACCCATTTCTGGGTGAGCTCAGGTACATCATCATCCTTGACCTGCGGATCGTAGAGATTCTCAGTAACTTCCAAACGCACAAATTCTGGGGTGCCAGAAGCATCAACATCTGACACAACCCCAGCAATAAGCGGGGCGTTGAGCGCTCGTGCAAGCGCTGCTGGTCCCGCGGCAACCAAAGCAGGCTTGGTACCGAACTGAACCTCAATACCGGTTCCGGAAATATCGCGATCAGCAAGAAGCGGGATCACAAGGTTTTTCCTGCCCTTTGCTTGCTCAAGCAAAGAGTGAAAAACACTATCTCCCGGTGAGACTCCGATAATCTCCATCCCGACGTCCGTGCGCAGTTTCAAGAAGGCATCGAAAAGCTCAGGAGGATTCAATCTCTCGGCAACAGTAAGTACGGAAATGCCCTGTGCACAGACAGCCGCACCGACACGATCAAAGGTTCCCGCATGCGGTAAGGCCAAAACAACTGGACCTTCGCCGGCTAGCCGAAGGAATTCTTGTGCCTGGCTCAGATCAACACGTGCACGAAGCTTTTCACCAACCCTGCCCCCAAAACTCAACTGCTCAACATAAGCAATGATATGCGAGCGCACGGCATCTCGAAGCTCGCGTCGCGAAATCTTACGCCCTAAAACACGCTCATGGTTGGCTCGCATTCTGCGCACGCTGGAACCATTGAGTAGACACATGAGATCGGCTCCACGCCTGCCGAGCCATGTCACAAACGAAAAAGGTAGTCGAGGAACTACTCGGAAAGCCCATACCAAGGCGCGTCCTGACATTAGGACTCCTGGGGCGAAGGAAGATGCGTTGCTGTGAAATGCACCCGCTGAATAACAGTGACGATTGATGCAAAAGCAACCCAGCACAAACTTGCTGCGAAGACTACTGCGGGTGCGCCCCACCCGTATAGTGCAGCTCCCAACAAAGCAATGATGAGACGGTCCGTCCGCTCAGCAATACCGACCTTTGCGATAACCCCAATTGATTCAGCTCGTGCTCGCGAATAGGACACGGTAGCAGCACCAACGATCGTAATAAGGCCTGCAACGATCGATACAGTCCTCGATGGTGAGCTTTCCATACTGAAAATCGCGAAGGCAGTCAATGAACCGAAGACCGCTCCATCGCCCAGCCTGTCCATTGTCGAATCCAAAAAGGCACCAAATGGCGATGATGTCCCACTCATTCGCGCGAGAACACCATCAATCGAGTCGCAGAAAAGGACGACAGCGAGAGCGAGGGCGCCTTGCCAAAGGTAGCCAAAAGGAAAGGTCGTAACAGCAACTGCGATTGTCACAACGGTTCCGGCAATAGTCACCATATTGGGAGTGATGTGCGCTGCTACGAGCACTCTTGCGACGGGAGTAAAAATAGCTTTCGTTATAGAGCGTCCGTGGTTACCAAGCACTATTCCTCCGATGATATGGGCCATGCAGCGGCTAAGCGAGCACGCGCATCCTCAAGTAGTTCTGGCACTGCCTTGGTGCGGGCAATGATTGGGAAGAAGTTTGCATCTCCAGCCCACCGAGGAACAACATGCTGATGAAGATGGGCAGCGATCACCGCACCTGCAACATCGCCTTGGTTCATACCCAAATTGAATCCTGCGGGATTTGCCGTCGCACGCTCCACACGCATCGCAGTGGCCGTCAAACGACCGAGTTCGATACGTTCTTCGTCAGTAAGATCCGTGTAGTCAGAGACATGGCGGTAGGGGCAGACCAAGAGATGCCCGGAGTTGTACGGGAAGAGATTCATCAGAACGAAACAGCTCACACCGCGATGAACGATGAGTCCCTCTTCGTCTGTACGCGATGGTGCAACACAAAAAGGACACTCTTCCGACGAGGAATCGGCGGGCTTGTGATCGCCATTAATGTAGGCCATTCGGTACGGCGTCCATAAACGATCGAAACCGTCGGGAACGCCAGCAAATGCCCGGGAATCCTCCGTCGGAAGAGTGTCACTCATTGTTATCAGTCCTCAGCGCTGGGATCAGCGTTATTGCGAGTGGCGATGTGGTGAGCAATACGCTCAACCGCCTCGTCAACGGGAACACCATTGAGCTGGGAGCCATCACGGAAGCGGAAGGAGACTGCCTGCGCTTCTTGGTCTTCCCCACCTGCAATCAAAGTGAAGGGGACCTTTTGCTTTGCAGCATTGCGAATCTTCTTACCAAAGCGATCATCGGAGTGATCAACTTCGACGCGAATCCCGCGTTCACGCAAACGCTGCGCAACCGTATCAACGTAGTCATCGAAGGCCTCGGCAACGGGGACCAGGCGCACCTGCACCGGGGAGAGCCATGCGGGGAAAGCACCGGCATAATGCTCAGTCAAAACACCGATAAAGCGCTCAATCGAACCAAACTTCGCCGAGTGAATCATGACCGGCTCGCGGTGGCTTCCATCGGGAGCGGTGTATTCCAGGCCGAAACGGTGGGGTTGGTTGAAGTCGTATTGAATCGTTGACATCTGCCAGGTACGACCGATTGCATCCTTGGCCTGAATCGAAATCTTCGGGCCGTAGAATGCCGCGCCGCCCGGATCGGGAACGGTCTGCAGACCGGTCTCTTCAGCGCAGCGACGCAGAATTTCGGTCGCTTCTTCCCACTGTTCATCGGTGCCGATGAACTTATCCTTCTTCTTCCCATCGGTATCGCGAGTGGAAAGCTCCAGATAGAAATCGCTCAATCCGAAGTCACGTAGAAGCTTCAAAATGAAGTTCAAGAGATGCTTAATTTCATCTGCTGCCTGCTCAGGCATCACATAGGAGTGCGAATCATCCTGGGTGATGGAGCGAACGCGAGTAAGCCCCTGAAGAACACCGGATTTCTCATTTCGGTACACAGTACCGAATTCGAAGAGACGCAGGGGAAGCTCGCGGTACGAACGGCCACGGCTCCTGAAGATCAGGTTGTGCATGGGGCAGTTCATGGCCTTGAGGTAGTACAGCTGGCCATCATCATCCATCGGGGGGAACATACCATCCGCGTAGTACGGAAGGTGTCCCGAAGTATGGAATAGTTCTTCCTTCGAGATGTGCGGGGTACCCACGTAAAGGAAGCAATTTTCAATGTGGGCCTCACGGACGTAGTCCTCCATGACGCGCTTAAGCACACCACCCTTGGGGTGGAAGATCGGCAATCCCGCACCCAGCTCTTCTGGGAAGGAGAAGAGATCAAGTTCGGCACCGAGGCGACGGTGGTCGCGTCGTTCCGCTTCCTTGAGTCGCTCTTGGTAAGCGACAAGGTCATCTTTCGAGGCCCAGGCAGTTCCGTAGATTCGCTGTAGTTGATCATTAGCCTGGTCGCCGCGCCAGTAGGCGGATGAAGACTTGGTCAATGCAAATCCGTTGCCGATGAGTTTTGTTGAAGGCAGGTGGGGTCCACGGCAGAGGTCTTTCCATGCGGTGGTTCCATCACGGCGGACATTGTCGTAAATGGTGAGTTCCGAACCGACGACCTCGACGGAGGCGTCCTGCGCTCCCCCACCCTTGGTGCTGATCAACTCAAGCTTGAAGGGTTGATCGGCAAGTTCTTCGCGTGCTTCTTCTTCAGTGACAACACGGCGACGGAAAGCCTGGCCTTCCTTCACGATGCGCTTCATGCGCTTTTCAATATCGCGCATGAGCTCAGGGGTGACGGAATCAATATTCCCGAAGTCATAGTAGAAGCCGTCAGTGATGAAGGGGCCAATTCCCAAATTGACATCGGGGAAGATCTCTTGGACTGCCTGCGCCATAACGTGAGTGCAGGAGTGACGCAGGATCTCTAGGCCTGCTGGGGAATTCAGAGTGATTGCTTCAACAGTTGCATCGGCAGGAATTTCGCGGGAAAGATCCCATGCGTTCCCATCAACCGTCATAGCGACGACATCACTGCGGGATTCGTAGTACTGCGTTCCGGTGCAGCCTTCTTCAATTTAGACCGCAACACCATCAATAGTTGCGTTGATAACAGGCACGAGCTGTGCTCCTTCGGGTTCTGGCGACTTGCGCCATCTCTACCCACTGACTGCACGCATACGATGGCGTGTCAAACGCTCTTTCGAGAATCAGCAGGCTTGGACCCTTCTATCGTAGCCGCCTCGCCCCAATGTCACGAACGAAGAGCACGCTTAATTGAGAGCAGATTTCGTAAACCTGCATACAGACGCGGGCGCAGAGGCAGATCCCATGCTCCCGGGACGTCTGTATAGCCCTGTGCAAAACTCAACTTGTATTTCCCGACTGTAAATAGTTCGGGAACCCGAGGTGAGTGAATTCCCATCAGGTCGATACCGCCATTGACGTCAAGCTCAGGTCCCAAGATGATGGCACACTGAACATCAAGCTCAGGCATTGCTCCCAATTTACGGGCCTTCGCGGTCGTTGCGCCGTAATAGCATTCAGCCTGACGGTCGTTGATAAGGATCAAATTCCATGCGACCACTTCCCCATCGACTCGAAGCACGAAGAGGCGTGAATGCTCAGGGCCAAGGACTTTCAGCATTGTTGAGTAGACCTCAGCCGGGTGAGGACTGAAACCATCGCGTTCGGCAGTCTCTTTCAGCACCTCGTAGTACTCAGTGAAATCCTCCGCGGCCTGAGTATGCTCGTCAGCGATCGTTGTTTGAACTTCAGACAAGGCCTTGCGCGAACGCCGAAGCTGACGCCGACCTTCCTTCGTCATATCCCCAAGGATCTTTTCCTCATCACCACCATAGGAGCGAATAATGACGGTGCGGTCATAGGTAATAATCTGCATGACATCGCGAAGATCGGTGTCATTAAAGATCGCATTCAGGCGAATAAAAACGATCGATGAGTCTTTCTGACGAACGTACCGACCAAGTGCATCGCGGAAAGCGCGTTCGCGGCTTGGTGTTGCCTCTTTAAGCCACACCGGTCCGTGTTTCGCCCAAAGGTAGCGCGCACCTCGCATTGAGTACTCGTAGAGCGCAACAAGAGCAATGCGCTTTCCGTTTTCTGAATACTCGAAACGTCCCCAGAGCTTGCGCCCCTCAACGGCCTCGTACTGTTCCCAAATTGCGGACTGTTCAATGGGCAGAGGAGTCACTCCGGCAGCGCCAATACGCATTTCCTCAGCAGTGATCTCACGAAGCTGTGTATCTGTCATAAGAAAAGTCCCCTTAGAATGAACGGTCGTTCGCTTGAGGATAGTACCTATGGAACTTTCGGTAGTGATTGAGCTTTTGCAGGTGAAGAGTCAGCGAGCGGCGCAGGTCTGAATCAGCTGAGTAGAAGAGCGGATCGAAACGCTTCCCATCTCGAATCAAGCTACGTACTCGCTGGGCAAGTTCGGGCTCTCGGATGTATCGCAGGAGCAATCGATCGGGAACCATCGAATAGAGGATTTCCTCGTTTACTTCTTCAGGGCTGCGTTCCACACCACGAACAAGATCATCAACCATTGGAATCATGGGGTTATGTCCCGCCGCGGTCATATACCAAGAGTTCCGCCCGATTCGAGGATTCACTTCAAAGAAGAGCGCGCGACCATCACGGGGATCAATCTTCACATCGAAGTTCGCGAAGCCACGATAGTTAGCTGCTTCAAGAATGCGTCGTGCATCCTCCCACAACTGGGGAAACGCCTCGGTAATCATCGCAACAGGATTACCGATCATGGTTGGCGCATGATCTTCCAATAAAACTCGTGCGGAACCAATCAAAGTCATATGCCCATGAGAGTCGACATAGGCGGTCACTGAACGCATCTGCGTGTTATCTCCAGGAATCAGTTCCTGAACAATAAAGTCACCGCGGAAGCCAACACGTCCCAAAAGATCCCAGAGATCATTGAGTTCCTCTTGGCTCTCGACAAACCAGATCTTGCGTTTTCCTTCGAATTCCAGGGCGTCGTAATCATTTCCGCGCGCGGCTTTTGCCACCACGGGGAAAGTAAACGGAATCTCGGGACGCACTGGAGCCTCGGCAGAAAAATCACGGAAGGACACCACACGCGTCGCCGGTGTAGGCACTCCCAGCTCATCACAGAGCTGAGCAAAGGCCCCCTTATCCGTCACGCGATCGATAACGTCCATCGAGGGAAATGGGAGTGCGTAATTTTGGCTCAGAGCATCCCAATGACGCGCAACAAATTCAGAATGAAGGTCATGATTAGCAACTAGGACCAGAGCACGATCCGCGTAGGTATCGGCGAGTTTCCCAAGCGTTGCCAGGAGTTCCTCATCGGAAGCATGCGCAACGATCGGCTCAACCCGACAAAAAGCTGAACGTGAGATCGCAACAGTCGGCGCATGAGACAGCACAATCGAAGTTGCGCAATAGGCCTCGTGGAAAGAACGCGCAAGAGCATAAACTCCAAAATCTCCGCCCAAAAGTACAGGCTGCACAACAGGAGCATCGGCCACAGTCATCGCTTCTCTTTCCTCTGGTACAGGTGAACCCCTCCAGCATAGCGGAAGGGGTTCACGGACACGTCACTACTCGCTCAGACGTTAAAACCAATTGCGCGGAGCTGTTCGCGGCCATCGCTTGTAATACGATCAGGACCCCAAGCGGGCATCCAGACCCAATTGATCAAGACATCATCCGAGAGCGAAGCCAGTACCATCTGCGCCTGTCGCTCGATAATGTCAGTCAGGGGGCATGCCGCTGAGGTCAAGGTCATGTCAATGACAATTGAGTCATCCCTCGCAACCTTGACACCGTAGACCAAACCAAGGTCAACAATATTGATGCCTAGTTCGGGATCGATGACGTCCTTGAGTGCCTCAAGAACATCAAGGCCGGCAATGCTCCCGCCTTCAATGATGTCAGTTCCTTCGACATTGAATACATTCGCCGAGGCCGCATCGGGTGCAGAAGCAGAACCCTGCTCGGGCGTGGCAGAGCTTGCAACTGCAGAAGGCGCAGGGGCAAAGCGCTGCTCGACAGCATCAGTTTGTGCCATCGGGTTGGAAGAGGTATCCATTACTCGTTTTCTCCTGCAATATCGGTTCCGAGCTGCGCGAGAGCATCGCGCAATGCATACCATCCAAGGAGTGCGCACTTCACACGATTCGGGAACTGTGACGTTCCCTCCAATGCAGCGGCATCACCAAGGAGGTCGAGGGTATCGTCATCCACGCCCAGTCCGCGTGAATGCATCATTTTTTCCATGGCAGCATAGAGCTGACGGACGTGCTCCAAATCAGCTCCGCTCACCATGTCAGAGAGCATTGAGAGGGATGCCTGCGAAATCGAGCAGCCATCACCATCCCACGTCAGTGCCTCGATCTGACCGGAGTCGGACAGAGTGACACCCAGTGTTGTCTCGTCTCCACAAGTCGGGTTTACCTGATGTGATGAGGCTGCAAGACTTGAGGGATCACCAGTCCCGTGGCGCTCACGCGCATGGTCAAGAATGACCTGCTGATACATCTGTTCAAGGCTTGACATCATTTGCCTCCGAAGTAGGAACGAACCTGTCCCAAGGCCTCAATGAAACGATCAATCTCTTCACGAGTTGTTGTCGGTCCGACGGATGCTCGCGTCGAAGAACGAACTCCGAAGAAGTGGTGCAATGGGATCGCACAATGATGACCAACTCGCACGGCTATGTCCTGCGAATCCAAGACTTGCCCAACATCATGAGGATGCACGCCCTCCACGGCAAATGCGACGACACCGATCCGCTCTTTATCCGCTCCCGGTCCCAAGACGCGAACACCGTCAATACCGGAAATACCTTCCAACATGTAGGAAGTCAGAATACGTTCGTGCTCAGCAATGCGTGCCATTCCG
>CALIEP010000330.1 GCA_938022345.1 uncultured Actinomyces sp. | reverse complement strand
GGTCGTTCCCTTTAAGAAAATACCGCCCGCATCGTGGTCAGGGGTGTATTCAGGCGTCAGAGTTCCCGTCTTTTCCCAGACCTTGTGGCTTCCTTCCAGGCTGTCGTAGTCGTAGGTCGCATGGTTAAGGATCCACGAGTTAATGGTTCGGACCTTGGTTTCCTCATCCATTCCTGGCTTGATAATCTCTGCGATCACCTGGTCGGCCTTGCTATTGATCTGGCCTGAATAGTCCTTGGGTGAAAGATGCTGATCGGTTGCGCCCTCAGTTCCCAAAACGACCTGAATAACCTTGTCTTTCGGAGAGTATTTGTATCCGATGATGAAGGGAACCAGACCGTTTTGATCTTTTGCCTCTGTCAATGCATTTTTAATTTGCGTGTCAGACTCTGCTTCTGGGAACTTTGAAAGATCGATATTTGTGTTACCCACCATCAAGTTCGCAGCGATGTACTTTGACAGCGGCGTTGTCCCCAGCACCTGCACGGGAGTATCTGGGAAGGTTCGCGCCACATTGTCCTTGGATTCCTTCTTCTGGATTTCCTTGGTGTAGGTCAGATTGGGCGCAAAGTAACCGGTATTTGTCTCTTCCTGATCCTTCTTCAGCTTCTGGAGATCTTCGGTGTAGGTCGATGGATCGAAGTTATTGACAATGTAGGAGCTGGTGAAGCGAGTATTTCCGATGTGGTAGACGACGTGGAGTTTTGCTTGAGGATACCTGACCGTCTTCGGGTTTGAGCTTTCAACCCAGCTCTTTTCGGGATCGACAATCAGAGTCTGCATACGAGTGTGTCCATCGGCCATCGTCATAGGGATCTGAGCGGGAAGCTCACTCAAATTATCGAATTGCCAGCGATCCAGACCGAGCTGCCGCTGTGCGTTGGACGCAATTCGAATAGGCGTATTTCCAAGGGTATTTGCGATATCGATAAAATTCGACATCTTCGAGATCTGCGCGTTCTTCTTCGCGATTACCGCGACCTGCCTTCCCTTGCTGTTAAGAATGCGGTCGAGCTCCTGATCTGTCAGCCAGCCCTCGTGCGAGCTACCTTTGGAATCTTCCTGGACGGTCAGGAATGCATCCAGTGCGGTGTTGAGAGTGCGATCTCGTGGGGGTTCGTCATCAGCTCTCTGATCCGAATTCCACGAGGTATGATTTGTAGTTGCAACAAGCTGAGGGCTGAGTAGAGTCTTCCCATCCTTATCGGTG
>CALIEP010000329.1 GCA_938022345.1 uncultured Actinomyces sp. | reverse complement strand
CGACATCGCACGGCCTTCGTGGGGGAAGACAACTCCTAACAAGCGATCAGCGTGATGCCCATCGGTAATTTCCGCAGCCCAGGTATCTTTCACTGAGGGTAAGACGATAATCGCCGTATCCGCCTGCGAGACATCACGAACGGTTTGAGCGATTAGTGTCAAGCCTTCTTCCTCGTCTGCTCCTTCGAGCATCGACGTGGTCAGCTGCTGCGAGGCTCGAATCCAGCGCGCGCGCCTTCGAGCATCTGCATACAGGTGAGCATTTTCAACGGCGATACCGGCTGCTGCTGCCAAAGTCTGCACAATGCGGAGTGCACTGAGTCCGAAGCCTCCCAAGCGGTTGACCAGGTATAGGCGTGCATAGATTTGCCCCTTGAAAGTGACAGAAACTCCCAGGAAGTTCTCAATCCCTTCAGCATTGTCAAGAGAGGCAGGATCATTGAGAATCGCATATCCCTCATCGGTAATGCGTTGGATCAGCTCGTCGGGAAGATTCGAGGCCTCACCGGCTGGAGCATCACCGTATTCGACGAACATCGTCGTATCGCCCCAGGTATCAAGAACCGATAGTCCCGCATAGCGTGCACCGGTTAATGCGCATGCACGCTCGACGAAATTCTCGAGGACTCGTTGAAGATCTAGGCTCGAGGTGACATCAAGAGCAGCTTCAAGAAGTCGTGAATCGGTCCTTTCGGGGCTCATTCTTCCTCCTGCTTGAGTGCCCAACGGAAAGCTTCGCTTCTTGCAATGAGCTCATCACGTGTTCCTCGTTCAGCGATGCGTGCGGGACGCAATCGAGGATCATCGTGAGGATACCCCATCAGGATAATCTCATCTGCAATGTCAAGAGCGCTCAGGCGGTGCGTGACAATGACCAAGCCCTTATTGACTGCGTGTGCTCGGATGGTTCTCATCAGGGCGTCTGCGCTGTGAGGATCAAGGTGCTCACTGGCTTCATCCAAAAGCATGATGGGTGCATGTGAGGCGAGTGCTCGGGCAGCAAGAAGTCTGCGACGCTCACCACCGGATACTCCCGTTGCCCCAGCCCCAATTACGGTATCGATTCCCTGAGGAAGAGAAGCACACCAGTCCTTCAGACCAACGGTGTTCAGAAATTCCTGAGCCTCTTCCTTCGACAGATCAGCGCGTGCGACGCGAAGATTTTCGTAGATGCTGGTTGCGAAGATATGGGCGTCTTCAGCGGTTACCTGAATGACGCTTGCACTCTCCTCGTGGTGAATGTCCCCAAGAGGAACCCCGTTGAGAGTGAGCTGCCCATCGCGTGCGGGGATCAATCCAGCCAGAGTATTCAGGAGTGTTGTTTTACCAATTCCCGAAGGGCCAACGATTGCGATGCAGCGACCGGGGACAACATCAAGATTGAGGTTTTCAACCAAGAGCGGGCCATCGGGCCATCCGATCGCCAGGTCACTCGCTTGAAGATTGGGGTGGTGCGTCGCATCTTCGGGAAGCGGAGTCTGCGCGATCTTCGAGGCCGTGGTAGTCGGTGTATGCGAGCCGATAAGTTCGCGGATCCGCAGTGCCGCCTGAGCGCTACGGACGAGTTGCGCCATCGCAGAGTTCATCTGAGCCGAGGCCTCGAAAGAGGATAGGGGAGTGAGAGTGATGACTGCGAGAGCAACGGCGCTGAGGATCTGAGCCTGTACAGATGGGATTCCAACCAGGAGCGCCCCGATAACTGCAAGTCCCATGGATGCTCGGTCGATGAATTGAGCCCAAGCGGAGGCGTGAGCGGCTCCTTGTCGAGATGACTCAATGTGGTCCTCGCTGCGTTCGAATTCGCTGTGCGCGCGGTCAAGGAGTCCGTTAATTGCCAGTTCATCGTAGCCATCGATCAAGGTGACCAGCGAGCTGCTCAGGGCGGCACGTGCTCGAATTCCTTCGACTTGAGCTGCGCGTTGTGCTCGAGCGGTAATAACTGGGGCAACGATCCCAGAAAGGACTAAGCAAAGTGCCAAAATAACTGCAGCGCCGGGAGAAAGAAGTGCCAGAGCGCCCACGGTCGCGCACCCTACAATCGCTGCAACACCTGCAGGAAGGACAGACTTCACAATAAAGTCGCCGACCTCGTCGACATCGGATCCCATACGTGCCAGCAGATCACCGCGGCGAAGTGAGATCACTCGGCCCAGATCTGAAGATGCTAAGGCATCGTAAAGGCTCAGTCGCAGATGGTCCATGCCCTCGAGTGCAACGCGGTGGGAGATCAGTCGTTGGACATAGCGCAAAAGGGCGCGAGAAACACCGAAAAGGCGCACTGCTGTTGCGGCAACAGAAAGTACTAAGACAGGAGGCATTTGTGATGCTCGCGCGATGAGCCATGCAGACGTTGCACCCAGAGCGATCGATGAACCAATCCCTAGGCTTGCCAGAAGGAGTGCACCTATAAAACGCCACTTATCGACTCGTAGCAGTGACAGTGCCCATCGCAATGAGGATGCTTCCTGAGAAGTGAGAATTCGCAATTTCACTGCTCTCCTCCAACTTCTGCTAGTTCGGCTTTGTCCTTAACCTGTGAATGAACGCGGATCACTTGGTCTGCTGCATCAATGAGAGCCTGGCGATGTGCAATCGCAATGACCGTTCGCCCTTTCTTACGCAGAGCTTCTATTGCCTTTAAAACGATCTCTTCGCTCACTGCGTCCAAGTGAGCCGTAGGTTCATCCAAGATGACAATAGGAGTGCGTGCGAGCAAAGCGCGGGTAAGAGCAAAACGTTGTCGTTGTCCAACGGAAAGCCCGGCTCCGTCTTGGCCAATTGGAGCATCCCAACCTTCGGCAAGCGTGTCGAGAACCTCGGTAAATCCGCAAAGCGCCGCGGCAGCTTCGAGTTCTTCATCTGTTGAAGATGGAAGTTGCTCGCGTAAGGTTCCGGGAAGCAAAGAAGGATGCTGTGGTACCCAGGTTATGGCTTCCCACAGTTTTTCTTTGGGAATGTTTTGAAGGGGAATTTCTTCTCCTTTACAGGTGTGGACCATCAGCTGTCCACTCTGAATCGGAAGCAGCCGCATCAGGGCGTAAATCGTGCTGGTTTTTCCTGAACCTGAGGGGCCTGCAAGCACGCTCAGCGTTCCAGGCAGGATATCCGCGTTCAACCCTGCAGGTGCCCAAGTGCCGCGTGCTTCAATCGAAAGATTGCGCAATGAGAAGGCAACTGAAGACCAATCGATGCCGTCATCATCCTGAACTACGTCTTCGTCTTCTAAGTTTTCATCCATCGAAGGAATGGGGGTTTCTAAAATCTCGAAGGCTCGTTCTGCCGCGACGACACCATTTGCGGAGGCATGGAACTGGGCTCCGACCTGACGTAGAGGTTCAAAAACTTCAGGTGCAAGCATGATGACGGCTAGGCCGGTGAATAAAGAAACGTGACCGAAAACCATTCGGAAACCGACTTCGACGGCCACCAAGGCGACGCAGAGTGTGGAGAGAAACTCCAATACAGCACCAGAAAGAAAAGCAATGCGCAACGTCGACATTGTTGCGCGTGTATTGGATCGCGAGAGAGATTCTAAATGTGCACGAGGAGCGCTTTCTCGGCCCAAGGCGCGAAGGGTCGGCAGTCCCGCAATCAAATCCAGCATTTGCGCGCCCAAGGTCTGCATTGTTTCCAGTTTTTCTGAGGAAGCGCTTTGAGTGAAACGACCAATTAAGGCCATAAAAATTGGGATCAGGGGAACGACGATTGCGGCGATAAAAGCTGACCAGAAATCGAGGAAAAGGATTGTTGCCAGGGCTAGGGGAGTCACAGTTGCTGTGAGGACCAACTGGGGAAGATAGTCGACGAAGTAAGGGGAGAGGTCTGTCAGGCCTCGGGAAAGGAGCGTCGAGGCCTCGGAACCGTGAGTGGCGCGCCAGCGTGGCCCCAGGTTTGCGATGTGTGTCAGGACGCGTCCACGTAACTCTCGGATTGTCCGGTCTGCTGCTCGGTGTCCCAAGGCCTCGCGAACTCCGATGACTGCCGCGCGCGCGATAACGATTGCGACCAAGAGAAGAAGCGGCGTGCGTACTTGGGCAAGTGACGCACCGGATGTGACTGCGGGGGAGAGAGCCGCAGAAAGGGCGAGGGTTTGTGCAATCACCAAGACTGCCGTCACAATCCCCAAGATTGAAATGAGGATGATATGACGACGCGCGCTCGAAGCGTACTTGAGAAGACGGGGGTCCAGTGGGCGCATTCTTCTATTTTCTGTCCTTGGAGAAGGTCGTGCTCGGTGAAAAAACTGGTGGCCCCGGTTTCCCGAGGCCACCAGTACTGCGGACGGTCAGCCCGCGAGGAAGTTCTGATCCAGTCGGATCTTGTTCAAGATCAAACCGGTATTCGTTGAAACATCCGAGGAAGAAACGCGAGAACGGAACTTCCAGTAGGACCACGCGGTGTAGACAAGAACCACGGGGACCAAGCAGAGGGCAACGATCGACATCACGGTCAGAGTTCCCGTCGTCGACGAGGCCTGTGCGATAGTCAGCGAATAAGCGGGATCAATGCTCGACTTCATGACGTTGGGTGCCATTGCTGCGAAGATCCATGCAACTGCTCCGGCCATTGCGAGGCAAGAGAAGAGGAAGGACAGACCTTCGTTACGCAAGACAGCCTGCGAGAAGACAGTCGAGGCGATGAGGCACAGCGCTGCAATGAGCAGCGGGATCCATGCCAGGACGTTCGTTGAGTACGCGAACTGTCCCCAGATTACCCACACGGCAGCCAGAGCGGTCGCAACCACTGTTGCGGGAGCGGCGAAACCATTTGCGCGCTCCTGCAGGTCACCTTCGGTCTTGAGGGCCAAGAACTGAGCGCCGTGAGCAAGGCACAGGGCAACCAGGACAAGACCACCCAAGAGGGTGTAGGGAGTGAGTAGTGAGAAGAAACCACCGGTCAGCTGGTGAACTGCGGTATTGAGGGAGGAGGGGACATCCGCAGGTGCAACGACCGCGTTCGTTCCGTGAGTGACGACCTCAATCTTCATTCCCTGAACTAGGTTGGCGAATGCCACACCGAAGAGAAGGGGAACAAGCAGCGCGGAGACGGCGTGAACGCGATCCCAGACACTGCGCCACTGCTCAGACTTGAGCTTTGAACGCCATTCAACTGCACAAACGCGAACGATGAGTGCCAGCAGAATGAGGAAGAGCGCCAGGTACATTCCCGAGAACATGGTTGCGTACCATTCGGGGAATGCTGCAAAGGTCGCACCACCTGCGGTTAGCAGCCAGACCTCGTTACCGTCCCAGTGGGGGCCGATTGTGCGTAGCGCCTGGGTGCGCTCGCGATCATCGCGTGCGAGAAAGCCCTGGAGCATTCCCACTCCGTAGTCGAAGCCCTCGAGGACCAGGTACATGGTCCACAAGACAGCGATGAGGATGAACCACAAAATACTCAAAGTCATGGTTTTTCCTTTCCTCAGTAGCCGAATGAGAGTGCGCCAGAGACTGCTTCCTCATCGGTAGCGTCCTTGGGGCGGGGGTGGAGTCCCTCGACGGCGTAGCGCTTCATGAGGATGAACCACACGACACCGAGGATTGCGTAGACGATCGTAAATACGACCATTGAAACGAGGACCTGCCAAGCGGGAACCGCACTGGAGACACCCGCAGAGGTCATCATCATGACTGAACCGACAGGATCACCGCTTTCAAGTCCGGCGATGTTGGGAACAACAACCCATGGCTGACGACCCATTTCTGTGAAGATCCATCCGAAAGATGCCCCAAGGAAAGGCATCGGGATTGAGATCAGAGCAAAGGTCCCAAGTGCCTTCGACGCGGAAGTCTGTCCCTTTCGGGTTGCCCACAGTCCCCACAAAGCCAAGATAGCTGAGAAAGCACCCAGGCCGATCATGATGCGGAAGGACCAGAAAGTTACCATCTGCGGGGGACGGAAATCGTATTGCTTCGCGTCGCCGTAGGTCTTGACGAAATCCTCATTTGAGTTGAGAAGCTCAACTAAACGCTGCTGCTCATCAGCAACGCCCTTCACATCCGCTGAGAAAGAGTTGTGAGACATGAAAGCGGCCACACCGGGGACTTCAATGAACTTGGTGGGCTGAGCGCCCTCGTCTCCAAGCGGGCATTCACCGAACTGTGCGACGGTGAATGCTGCGCCCTTGGTGTCTACACAAACACCTTCAGCAGCAGCCATCTTCATCGGCTGAATCTCAACAAGTTCCTGCCCTTGGAAGTGACCGCTTGCAGCCGTTCCGATACCGCCGACCAAAATAACAGTCATACCGAATCGTGCAATGGGGCGCCACATGCTTGCGGCTTCTTTTGCTCCCTCTTCAGCGCCGAGGCGCTTTGCGCGGGTCATCCACCACAGCGAAAGGCCTGCAACGAAAGTGCCGGCAACAAGCCAAGCGGAGGTGATGACGTGAGAGTATTCCCACACGAGGACAGGGTTGGCGACGACCTTGAGGAAGCCTGCGGCTCCATCCAGTTCTGCGCGTCCGGTCTCGGGGTTGAAACGTGTGCCAACGGGGTGTTGCATCCAAGAGTTTGCCCCGAGGATCCACAAGGCAGAGATCATGGTTCCGATAGAAGCCAACCAAATGCAGGCAAGGTGCCAGCCCTTGGAAAGGCGTCCCCATCCGAAGATCCACAGACCCAGGAAGGTTGATTCAAGGAAGAAGGCCAGAAGGGCCTCGACTGCGAGCGGAGCGCCGAAGATATCGCCGACGTAACGCGAGTACTCCGACCAGTTCATGCCGAATTGGAATTCCTGCACGATACCGGTGGCAACACCAAGGGCGAAGTTGATCAAGAGTAACTTGCCGAAGAATCGAGTTGCCTGGAGCCATTCCTCTTTACCGGTCTTGTGCCACACGGTCTGCATGATTGCGACCAGGAGTGACAGACCGATGGTGAGAGGAACCAAGACGAAGTGGTAAACGGTCAGGATGCCGAATTGCCATCGTCACAGTGTCAGCGCATCAAGTGCTGCTGGAGCAAAGGTCATGGTCATAGTCCTGTCTCAGGGAAATTGTGTTCAGGGTGTGTCATAAGTTCGTCACAG
>CALIEP010000328.1 GCA_938022345.1 uncultured Actinomyces sp. | reverse complement strand
ACAACACAGATGATTGTGGCCGACCCCAAAAGCGAGGTCTGTTTGCGAAGGTCGGAGAAGAAAGTGGAACCGGCCGCGATACCAACCGTGTAGACGAAGAATGCTAGACCGATCTGTTGGATGATCGCGGTCCCCTGACCGGCTTGAGGTGAATAAGCAGAGACAAGAAGGCCCACAAACAGTGCACCGGCTGCACCGAAACGCAGCGGCCCAAAGCGGATCGCGCCTAGAAAAGCGCCCAGTCCGACAACCAGGAAAATCGTCAAAAGATGGTTCTGTGCTAGGAATTGGGCCATAGGTCTAAGGGTAGTGGTCAAATGAGCAAAAGAGCAGCGCACAATGGGCGTGGAGTGTGAATACACCCACGCATTCAATCGCACTGCATCCAGAATCCTTGCAGACAGCGTCCAGCATGTTACCGTTCAATAAAAGGACGTATACGGAAGGATCCCTCCATGACAAATCCCCAAGCGGGTTGGTACAGCGATCCCTCAAATCCCTCACAATTGCGGTGGTGGGATGGGACGCAGTGGACGAATAACACTCAGTCAGCTCAGGGCGCCACACAGGCATCAGCGCCCCAGCGTCCGATAACGACAACTTCGTCCTCGTACAGCGCTGTTCCCCAAAGTCCTCTTGCAGCAAATAGTGGCTCTGCTCAGGCGTACTACCAGGCGCAACAGGGCGGTTATCCCCCCGCTCAGGGCGGAACAATGGGGACATACCCGGCCCAACGACCGGCACAGAACGCACCTGCTGCCACGCCAGGATTCACTCCGCGTCCTGCAAGTTACACGGGCGCTCCGACGACTGGATCACCCTTCCCTGCTTCTCCAATGGCTCCCCCAAAGCCGAAGAAGCCTAAGGCTCCGAAGAAACCCCGCGATAAGCAGAAGACTTGGACCGTTGTCTTTACTGTCCTGAGCATTCTTTCCATCGTGTTTGGCTTCCTTTTCCTTGGCGCAGCATCACGTAATAATGCGCGAGCCAACACGGTCAATGTAGAACTTCAGCCAGTACGTCAGTCCATCAGCGAATTGCAAAAGCGAGTCGATACGTTGAATAAGCAGCTCGGGGAGGCAGGCAAGTGAGCATGAACGGACCCCAGATTCCGAATCAGGGACAGGCAGCAAACGCCACCCAAGCCCAAGCCGCGACAGAGGAAAGCCACGCTGAAACAGGCCAGCAGAAGGCAGCTACCTCCAAGACCGGCTCATCGAAGCGCTTATTCCTGATTACCGCAATCATCTGTGCCGCGTCATTGATCTTTGCATTAGTGACTTTCACGCAGAATATGGTCGCTTTGAACAGGTACCACTCGTTGGAGAATGAATCTGCGCAGTTGCAACAGCAGGCGCAGACCCTCCAGGAACAGCTCGACGAGGCACAGACGAAGCTCGCACAGAAGCAGGTTAAACCCTGGTGCGATTCTGTGAACGTTGACTCAACAGGCACGCAAGAGAAGATCAACCAGCTCCTCAAGCAGCTGAAGATCATCGACCCCGATCAAAAAAGCGTTCGAAGCGTCTGCGGTGAAAAGTACACAGCACTGACCGACTCTCTGGATTACTCTCGCGTGAGCTCGCACACCGAAAATATCTCGATCAAGTGCGATACGGACGGCAACCACGTTCGCGTCAGCGGAAAGATAGATAAATTCAAGGGCCCTGAAAGTGCCCAAAAGACAAAGACGAAGGCCGATCTCACCTTGACGATCACCTACACCCTAGAGGGCACAACCGATACTGCAACCAGCAGTGTCAAGGTCACTGATGTCACTCCGGGTGGTTCGAAAGACTGGAACACCGAGGCGTACCTTCCCGTTCGTGCACTCACCTGCCGAGTCACAAACCTGCAGTGGTGGCCAAGCGATCTGAAGTAGGACG
>CALIEP010000327.1 GCA_938022345.1 uncultured Actinomyces sp. | reverse complement strand
CTGGAGATACCCGCCCGGTCGAGCTGTCGCTCCGCCGCCTTGCCGCCATGCGTTCCTACATGCGTGACGTCAATATGGGCCAGGCCGTGGATCCCTCGATCCCCGAGTCCGTGGGCATGACCGAAGAAGAAGTTCTGGCGATGTACCGTCTGCTCTCGATCGCAAAGTACGAGGATCGCTACGTGATCCCGACTTCGCACCCCGAGGATATGCGTACCCCGACCCCGTACCTGTGCCCGGTGGGCGAAGGCGCAGAGTCCGGCTGCGGTTCGCACAAGGGCGGTAAGGTTCCCGTCTCGATTGGTCGGCGACCCGAATGAGTCAAAAGACCGCGACTTTCATTCCGACGCGTAACCCGGCTCCTGCGGTTCCAGTTGTGAACCAGAGCCGGGAGTCACGCGCCGCAACCTTTATGATCGCTGCTGCCCTTTTGGATTACCCGGGGCAGGAATGGGATGAGATCCTCGCTCAGATTGACTCCTCTTTGGGGCACGTCAGCGCCGAGGCCGCTGCGGAGTTTTCGCAGTTCCTTGAGTGGGCACGAGGCAAGTCGCGCCGTGAGGTCGAAGAGGCCTACGTTGAGACCTTCGACCAGAAGCGTCGCTGCTGCTTGGAGCTGACCTACTACGCTACGGGTGATACCCGCCAGCGCGGTATTGCTCTGACCATTGTTCGCGACCTCTATGCCGCCGTTGGCTGGCAGCTAGAAAACGATCAGCTGCCCGACTACCTTCCCAATATTTTGGAGTTGGCGGCGCGAACAGAAGGCGAAGAGCATGAGCTGGTCGAGGCCATGCTGGCCTCGCACCGCGAGGGTGTTGAGATCCTTCACGCGGCATTGCTTTCGCTGTCTTCGCCTTGGGCGCATGTGGTTGCTGCTTTGCGAATGGCTCTGCCCGAGGTAGATGACGCAACTTTTGCTCGCATGCAGACTCTGGTCCGTCAGGGTCCCCCGACCGAGATGGTTGGCATGGCTGATCGAAGCGAACTGCCGTGGCCCACTATCCAAACCCCTTCTTCCCTTGTTTCGCCCGCGGGTGAGAACGAACTCTAAGGATTGCCATGAACCTTTTCCTCTGGGGAGTGCTTCCCTACATTTCTTTCACCCTCCTTATCGGCGGGTTGATTTGGCGCTATCGCACCGATCAGTACGGGTGGACCTCGCGTTCATCTCAGCTCAATGAAGGCCGCATCCTGCGCCTCTCGTCGCCCCTATTCCACTTCGGTATCTTGGGCGTTGCTGCCGGCCACGTCATGGGTCTGGTCATTCCCCAGTCCTGGACCGAGGCAATGGGTGTGAGCGAGCACGCTTACCACATGGTGGCCATCATCGGTGGTGGTATTGCCGGTTTGATGACGCTGGTTGGTCTGTTTGGTCTCTTGTATCGACGTATTGTCAAGAAGTCGGTGCGTCTGGCAACTAGCCGCAATGACGTCTTCATGTACCTTCTCTTGACCTGCGCCATCCTCTTGGGAGCTGCAGCGACTTTGACGACGCAGATCTTGGGGAAACCGGGTGGATACAACTACCGCGAGACGATCGCAGTGTGGTTCCGTTCGATCTTCACGCTCCAGCCTGATGTCTCTTTGATGACGGATGTCCCGCTCCAGTTCAAGCTGCACATCATTGCCGCCTTCATCCTTTTTGCCGCGTGGCCTTTCACCCGTCTGGTGCACGTCGTTTCGGCTCCGGTTGCCTATCCGACGCGTCCTTACGTTGTGTACCGCTCACGTCGATCTGCGACTTCTACTTCTCGTCCCGCACGAGGCTGGACGCCGGTTCGAGGTGGCGCTGCAGGTCCCAAGGCCCAGAGCTTCCCCGAAGATGATGCTCCCTATCAGGGTGCCTGATCTGTGGTGATGTGATCTGGGGCCTGTATGTGCTGACCTGCGCATACAGGCCTCAGTATTTGAAACGAATGACGGCTAGTTGTTGTCTGTGCACTAGAATGTCAACCAAGTCCCTCAAGACAAGGAGTAGCTGTGACTAACGGCGAGGTGAAAGCCGGTCGATTCTCCTTTCTGATATAAAAACCCCAGGAGGTATTACATGTCTAAACAAAAAATTAATCGCTTTGTCGGATCTATTGGAGCTTTTATTGGGATCCTTGTCTTTATTGCATATATTCCACAAATTATCGCTAACTTACAAGGAGAAAAAGCTCAACCATTCCAACCACTATTCGCAGCAGTTTCTTGTTTAATTTGGGTAATCTATGGTTGGACAAAAGAACCTAAAAAAGACTGGATCCTCATCATTCCCAATGCAGCGGGAGTGATATTAGGCGGTTTAACTTTTATTACTTCTTTATAAAAATTAAATAAACAAAACCAGCAGCTTCATAAAATAGTTGCCGGTTATTTCTGCCGATTGCAAGCATTCTATTTGTTCGGGCGAACTATATTCAACAATATATATACCGAATTTAAATCTAAATTAACTAAATTAGATTTCATATACAAATAGACTAAAGTTCAATTTGGTACAAATGTGGCACAAATAAGACTTTTCGTAAAACCTGGTTTGACAAGAATAGCTTTCAATTAAAGTAAAAACAATGCAATATCTTCTGTTTTCGGAACTATATATACATATTGATTTTATAAAATATGAATCAATTTATTTTAAACAGGGGAATAGTTTAGTTCTGTAGAAATGTAATTTATACACTTACAAAGCTTATTCTGACAAACTTTATGACTGTTTATGGAAAAGGGGTAGAGATTGAACGGCATCGAATACATGATCACCCAGTTGGCGACCGCATCCCCGGCGCAGCGTAAGGTTCTGCACACCCTTACCGATATTGGTCGCGAAGCAACCGTTGTTGAAATCGCAGATCGTTTGGGAATTCATAAGAACTCGGTTCGTGAGACTCTTGTCCCCCTTGTTGAACAGGGCTTAGTTGTACGTCGAACTCACAATCCCGAAGGACGAGGCCGCCCCGCGATGTACTACGAGATCGCGGTCATTGGGGATGCAGCGCGTCTTCAACGTCAGTCTTCGGAACTTCTTCTTGCCGCGGCCTCGGCAATGGCTCAAACTTCGGATGGCGGCGAAAAACTCGCTGACATCATGGGGCGGAATTGGGGGCAACAGTACGTTGATCTCATCCGTTCCTCCGGTGCACTTGATGCTGCTCGCGATGATGAGGAAGCCCTGCTTTCGCTTCTTCGAGTTTTCCTTTCAACGCGCGGTTTCCGTGCGATAAATGCAGAAGATGGTGGTCTGTCCATCCAATCCTGCCCCTACCTCAATATCGGCAACGATAAGATCCAAAGCATTGTGTGCAAGATGCATGGTGCTGCTATTCGTCAGATCGTTGAAGAGCTCAGTGATGGTGGTATGAGCATGACTCTGGTGCCCTTCGGCAATAGCTGCGGCTGCCAGGTTTTCTTTGAGGACATCCCGGTGCGAAAGGCCTCGGGCGAATAATTCATTCGACGCCTTGCCGCGTCTACGGAGAAATTTGTCTATTTTTGTCGATTAATTACAAAAAACGGTAAAATCCGTTAAAATTAATTCATACCTCATTACAAAGTTTCGACTCTTGCAACTCTGCTTGGCGTGAGTGATGACACCGTTCGTCGCTGGCTTGATGATGGGCTTGTGACTCGTGCAGATAACGGTCAAAACTCAGGACCGCTTCGTATCGATGGTGCATCGGTCGCGGCTTTAATTAACAGTCAACCCGATGTGCATCAGCTTGCTCTTGGGCAGGGCACTCAGTCTGTTCGTAACCACCTCCAAGGTCTGGTTATTGCCGTTCACTCTGATCCGGTGATGAGCCAGGTTGATCTGCAGTGTGGCCCCTACCGTGTTGTTTCTTTGGTTTCGACCGAAAGCGTTCGCGAGCTGGGAATCGAAGTGGGTTCCATCGCTATGGCACAAATTAAGGCAACAAATGTCTCTCTTCAGGTACCAAATGGAGGAAACCTGTGAAGCACTACAAGGGAATCGTCGCGGTAGCCGCGGCTAGCCTTCTCGCGCTCACCGCTTGCTCAGGCGGGAACAGCGCATCTGCAGATAAGTCTGCAAGCGCCTCGGCATCTGCTTCGACAGAAGCCGCAGCGCCGGTCGAACTCAACGTTTTCGCGGCTGCCTCGCTGAACAAGGCATTCCCCGAGATCGCTGATACGGTCCTCAAGGAAAGCGACCCGAACATCAAGGTGACCTTCAACTTCCAGGGCTCATCCACCCTGGTTGACCAGATGAAGGAAGGCGCACCCGCTGACGTTTTTGCTTCAGCAGACCAGAAGAACATGACCAAGGCCACCGATGCGAAGCTCGTCGATACTCCGAAGCCCTTCGCCTCTAACGTCCTGACGCTGATTGTCCCCAAGGGAAATCCTGCCAAGATCACCGGTCTTGATTCCTCTCTTGATGGCAAGAAGCTCGTTGTGTGTGCGCAGGGCGTCCCCTGTGGCAATGCAACCAAGCAATTGGCCGATAAGCTTGGCGTTACCCTGAACCCTGTTTCTGAAGAGCAGAAGGTGACGGACGTGCGCGCAAAGGTTGAGAGCGGCGAAGCCGATGCCGGCCTGGTCTATGCAACCGACGCAAAGGCTGCTGGCGATAAGGTCGAGGTCGTTGAAATCGCCCGCGCGAATGAGGTCGTGAACTCCTACCCCATCGCTCTGACCGTTTCCACAAAGAACAAGGAAGCCGGACAGAAGTTCATTGACGCTGTTCTTTCCGAAAAGGTACAGGCAGTGCTGAAGAAGTATGGCTTCTCCGCACCGACTTCCGCGGATAAGGGCTGAAATCGCCTTCGACTACGCACTGTAGTTTCGGAATAATCTCATGACGAACAAGCACAGGCATGCGGGGATCCCGCGTTGGATCGCACTCCCCGCATCCTGTGCTGTTCTATTTCTTCTTGTTCCGTTCATTGCGCTTCTCATACGCATTGATTGGGTTCAATTTCCCCATCTATTCACTCAAGCGCTGGCTTCCCAGGCCCTTGCACTTTCGCTGCGCACTTGCCTAGCCTCGACCCTTGCCTGCATTATCGTCGGGATTCCTTTAGCGCTGGTGTGTGCCAGGGCGCGCGATACATGGTGGTCGCGAGTCCTGCGCTCCATGGTCACCTTGCCCATGGTTCTTCCTCCGGTCGTCGCGGGCTTGGCGCTCTTGATCACCTGGGGTCGCCGAGGCCTGATCGGTGCCTATCTGCAAATTTTCGGCATCAATATTGCTTTCACGACGGTCGCGGTCATTATGGCGCAGACCTTCGTATCCCTTCCTTTCTTTGTCTCTTCACTTGAAGGTGCATTGCGTACTCGCGGTTTCAATGAGGAACGCGTTGCGAGTGCGCTGGGTGCATCGCCTTCTCGGACGCTGTGGTCGGTCACCCTGCCGCTGATGATCCCAGCTCTGGTGTCTTCGACGGCCCTGGCCTTCTCGCGAGCGCTGGGAGAGTTCGGCGCAACCATTACTTTTGCGGGTTCCCTTGCCGGAGTAACCCGTACTCTTCCTTTGGAGATCTATCTTCAGCGCGAAGAATCAACCGATATGGCCCTGATGCTCTCCGTCATTTTGGTCTTTGTCGCGCTTGTCTTAGTTGGCGGCGCTTCGGCCTTTTCGCAGTGGTGGTATTCGCGCCTTCTGAGCGGGGGGCAAGCGTCTTCGTTCTCTCCCGATGCTTCCGCCGACGAGGCGAAAGTTCCCGCGGCCCCGCACTCAGCTACGCAGCCCAGCCACGGCCTCGGGAATGAAAAGGCAGACGCGCAGGCTCAGCTTCCGCGCGTCCCTGCCCCCGGCGTGCAGATTGCTGGAACGCTTCCCGAGAGGCACATCGACGTTGACCTCACCTGCCAAGGCGGCGCCGTCACGGCGTTGATGGGACACAACGGCGCAGGGAAGAGCACGCTTTTATCGGTGCTTTCTGGTGCCCTCGATGCGCCGCAGATGACCTATACCTGTGAATGGCCAGATGGTGTCTCAGGCCGCCTGCCGAAGATTGCAACCTTAGAGCAGAAGCCCGTTTTGTTCCCCCACATGAGCCTGCTTGCCAATGTTGCCTTCCCCTTACGTTGCGCCGGCATTTCCCATGCCAAGGCCGAGTCCCGCGCACAGGAAGCCCTGGCCTCTGTGGGGTTGGCGCCCTTTGCGCAGCGTCGTCCGGCTCAGGTTTCTGGTGGACAAGCGCAGAGGACCGCTTTGGCTCGTGCGCTGGTTGTTGCCCCCGATGTCTTGTTACTTGATGAACCGATGGCGGCGCTCGATGTCGAGGCCGCGCGTGGACTGCGTGAATTGATCGCGCAACGATTCCTTGGGCGAACTGTCATCATGGTGACACACCAGATTGAAGATGCTGCCGCACTTGATGCGCATATCATCGTCTTGAAGGGTGGCCGCCTGCTTCGCGAGGGGCCGTGGCGAGAATTGATCAACCAGTCGATATCGCGCGCGGATGAGAGCGATTCGGCGCTGTTGGCAATGGGGCTGAGTGCATTGGAGAGGGCGCTCGGACAGGAGTAAAAGTGAAAACGCTGTCGCTTCGGTCAATGAGCCGGCGCGCTACGGTCCACCTGTGGGTATTCATCATCGCTGTGATCGCGGGGCCACTCTTCTATCTGGAGTCTCCAAAATTATGGTCTTTCGCTTTGCTGAGCTGGGCTCTGGTGTGCGCGACGCCCATCGTTGTTGCGATCGTGTTGATTCCGGTGATTAAACGGTGTGCTCAGGGAAGCGTGCAAGATGCGGTGAGGTTTCGGCGTCGCTTGTCTCCACGGATGTCCAAGGTGATGTGTGTTGCGCTGGTGACCATCGATTGCGGTCTTATTGGAATGGGGTCTGTCTTATCCGCTCAGGTGGTGGCAGATGCATTGTCGGGGAGTGAGGAACTCAGCGTCCGTTGCGTGGTGCATAAAGAAGAGACTTCAACTGTTATGCGAAAGAGAAGCTCAAAGGTTCGCATATTTATCACTCATGCCACCTTGCTGAAGGAGACGGGCGAAGAGATCAATGTGAAGTTCACTGACGGCACGAACTACACGAATACCCATGCATATAGACAGCTTCGAAAGCACTGCGCCTACGAGGATGAATTTACAGTTTCGATGTATCCCCGAACACGTGTGATCACAAGCGTCAGTGAGGTCCGCGGATAGGTCTTTCGTGGTCTTTGTGAGGATATATAAACACTGTGGGGCCGGCAAAGCCGGCCCCACGTGCATCCCATCAACACAATATGCGTTCTAAACAGCGTCCCTCAACAGGTAAAGGAGACGGGGCCTTGCGACCCCCTATGTCTGATACTGAAAATCTACGGGCGTAATCTGTACTTGATGTGGGTTGTAGCTATGAATCAGCTATGAAACATTTGGCTTATGCAGCGTTAGATTTCGCCGATCGCGTCATTGCCTAGATGGTATCGCTGCCGTTAGGAAAGGCGGCTAACATGGGAAGATCTACATCAAATGATTAATCCGCCTACCCCGGCCAAAAAGATGCATTCCTTTGAAGGTCTACGGGTAGGTTCCTATTACACGCAGTAATTTTTCGGGGGTCCAGCGCTAGATGTCGACTGTTCGTACTTTGTTGAGGAGCGTGCGTGAGTATCGTCGCGCTTCGCTTCTGACACCGCTGTTTGTTACTGGAGAAGTCATTCTTGAGTGCTTCCTCCCCTTGGTTATGGCGTCCTTGGTTGATCATCTTCAAGGTGGTGCGCTCACTCCAGTTGTCCGCCTCGGCATATTTATGCTGGTCATGGCCATGATGTCACTGCTCTGTGGCGTACTTGCAGCACGTTTTGCCGCAACGGCGTCTGCGGGCCTAGCCAAACATCTGCGCCAGGACATTTTCTTTAAAGTCCAGGACTTCTCCTTCGGGGATGTTGATCGTTTCTCAACATCGTCCCTCGTCACCCGTATGACGACCGACGTGACCAACGTTCAAAACGCCTACGGCATGATTATTCGCATTGCTGTTCGTGTCCCGCTGATGGTCGTCTTCTCGGTGGTCATGGCACTGCGCATTAACTGGCGTATGTCCTTGATCTTCCTGATCATGCTGCCGTTCCTGGCGGCAATCATGTTCGGGCTCATTATTTACATCTTCCCCGTTTTCCGACGAATCTTTAAGAAATACGATGCCCTGAACAACTCGGTTCAGGAGAATATTGCTGGTATTCGCGTCGTAAAGTCCTTTGTGAACGAGGACTATGAAAAGACACGTTTCAGGGAGCGTTCCGAAGAAGTCCGCGCTGACTTCACCTTTGCTGAGAAGATCATGGCTCTCAATACCCCCGTCATGATGTTCTTCATCTTTGGTGCGATCATGCTGGTTGACTTCATTGGTGCGCAGATGATTGTGGCGTCAGGCGGCAGCGAATTGACCACCGGTCAACTATCAGCACTGATCACCTACGGTATTCAGATCCTCTCGGCCATGATGATGTTGGCCTTTATTTTCGTTATGGTGACGATCGCTGCAGAGTCCGCACACCGTATTGCCGAGGTGCTTCAGTACGAATCTCCATTGACATCACCCGAATATGGAATCCGTGAAGTCCCCACCGGTGATATCACCTTTGAAGGCGTGACCTTTAAGTATCGCGAAGACTCTGAACGTCCCGCGCTTGAAAACATCACTTTGGATATCCCCGCAGGCTCGACTCTGGGCATCGTTGGTGGAACTGGTTCAGGTAAGACCAGCTTGATCCAGTTGATTCCGCGCCTGTATGACGTGACGGAAGGCAGGGTTACCGTTGGCGGGATTGATGTGCGTGACTACCGCCTCGAGCCCCTGCGCGATGCGGTGTCCGTTGTCCTTCAGAAGAACATTCTTTTCTCTGGAACGATCAAGGAAAACCTCCGTTGGGGTAACCCTGAGGCAACCGATGAAGAAATAGTGCGCGCCTGCGAACTTTCACAGGCCGACGAATTTGTCCGTCAGTTCCCCGATGGTTATGACACCATGATCGAAAGGGGCGGCTCGAACCTTTCGGGTGGTCAAAAGCAGCGTCTGTGCATCGCACGCGCCTTGCTGAAGAAGCCCAAGATCTTGATCCTTGATGACTCGACCAGTGCGGTTGATACTCGAACTGATTCCCTGATTCGTCAGGCTTTCGAGACGGAAATTCCGGATACGACAACAATCATCGTTGCGCAGCGCATTTCTTCAGTCCAGCATGCTGATCAAATCATCGTTTTGGATGACGGGCGTATCAAGGAGCACGGCACTCACCAGGAACTCCTTGACTTGGGTGGCGAGTATCGCGAACTTTACGACACTCAAAACAGCACGAATGAAAGCGAGGTGGCCTGAAATGTCGGTTGAACGCTACGAAGAAGAACAGGCAGATCAGATTGCCGCTCACGCTCCCGCATCAGTAGAGGTGCTTCCGCAGGATCAAGCTGAGAAAGCGCGCGAGGAAAGCCGCGAGCAAAAAGAGGGTGCGGCCTCGGGAATGAAAGATCCCAACAAGCTTGACGGAGTGCCGCGTCCTTTCGGAAGGCTGATGACCTATCTGTGGGCAAACTACAAGATCCACTTGAGTGTTGTCGGAATCTGTATTGTGATTTCAGGTATTGCTTCTGCAGTTGGGGCGATCTTCCTCCAGCAGATCGTTGATACCGTGATTATTCCCGGTATGAGCCAGGGGCTCCCAGCCGTTATGCCGCAATTGGTGCGGCTGGTTGTGATCATGGGCATCATCTTTGGCTCGGGTATTGTGTGCGCCTTCATCTACACGCGACTGATGGCGATTGTCACTCAGGGCACGCTCAAGAAGATGCGTGATGACATGTTCGATCGCATGGAGACGCTTCCGCTGAAGTTCTTCGATACGCACCCTCACGGTGCGGTCATGTCGACCTACACAAACGATACGGATGCGATTCGTCAGCTCATTGGGCAATCGATCCCGACCCTGATCCAGTCCGCACTCACGATCCTTGCGTTGACAATCACTATGCTCAGCTACTCGCTGTGGCTCACTCTTCTTGTTGCGGCGGCGACTGTTGCGATGTTTGGAGTGACAAAGAAAATGGGTGGCGGTTCAGCGAAGTTCATGGTTGCGCAGCAACGCTCGCTGGCTGAAGAAGAGGGCTACATCGAAGAGATGATGGATGGCCAAAAGGTCATTAAAGTCTTCAATCACGAAGATGCTGTCAAGCACGATTTCCTGAGCTACAACCACCAGCTGTTCAACGATTCAGAACGCGCGAATCAGTACGGCAATATGCTCATGCCAACCCTGGGCAATATCGGAAACATCCTTTATGTTGCCGTTGCCCTGATCGGCGGCATCATGGTTGAGCTCCAGACCCCGAATTTCGGCTTTGCCGGTATGGGCGCAATCACCGTTGGTGTTGTCGTCTCCTTCCTGGGGATGGTTCGTAACTTTACGCAGACACTGGGACAGGCCTCGATGCAGGTCCCGATGATCGCCCTGGGTCTTGCGGGTGCTTCCCGAGTCTTCGCCTTGATGGAACAAGAGAGCGAAGAAGACGAAGGCTACGTGACCCTGGTCCGCGCGCGGGTCGATGAAAATGGCGATGTTCATCCCACCGAAGAACGCACGGGTGTGTGGGCATGGCGTCACCCGCACAGCGATGGAACCGTCACCTACACGCGTCTGCGCGGCGAGCTGGTTATGGAAGACGTTGACTTCTCCTACGACGGAAAAAAGACGGTTCTTCACGACATCTCGCTGTGGGCAAAGCCTGGCCAGAAGATCGCTTTCGTTGGCGCAACGGGCGCCGGTAAGACGACCATCACGAACCTGATCAATCGTTTCTACGATATCGATGACGGCAAGATCCGCTTTGACGGTATCAACATCAGGAAGATCCATAAGCCTGATCTGCGTCGGTCGCTGGGTGTTGTGCTTCAGGATGTGAAGCTCTTTACCGGTACCGTCATGGATAACATTCGCTTTGGGCGATTGGATGCGACCGATGAGGAATGCATCGCGGCAGCAAAGCTCGCGAATGCTCATTCCTTCATTGAGCGCCTTCCCGATGGCTACCAGACCGAGCTCAGTGGCAATGGCTCAAACCTCTCGCAGGGTCAGGCGCAGTTGCTGTCCATTGCGCGTGCAGCAGTTGCTGATCCTCCGGCGATGATCTTGGACGAGGCGACCTCATCGATTGATACGCGTACCGAGTCGCTGGTCCAGAATGGCATGGATAACCTCATGGAGGGCCGTACGGTCTTCGTCATTGCACACCGACTGTCAACGGTCCGTAACTCCGACGCCATTATGGTTCTGGACCACGGCCGTATTATTGAACGTGGAAGCCACGACGAACTGATTGCTCAAAAGGGCGTGTACTACCAGCTGTACACCGGTGCTTTCGAGCTCGAGTAATCACGTTGCTCCCTTGTAACGAATACGTTGAGGGGATGCAGATGTTGTGTGAGGCCGGCGGTTTTCCGCTGGCCCCACCTTTAGGGGTTGGAATGCAGATTTACGGTGCTGTCCCGCAGCAACCTTTTGCGGGGGAACTCCCGCAGGGAGTGACCTGCGTGGGGTTCCCTACGTCCGTGGGCGTACTGACTGCCGCTTTCATTGACGAGGCTGTTGCGGGCATTGCTCCGCAGGTGCAGAACGCGTCGCTGGTCCATGAGGGGCCTCATGCCGGCGATCAGTCCGAGCCTGTTCCGGCGCTTCTCGTTCCGGGGTTTACGGGCTCTAAGGAAGATTTCACTCCCTTCCTGCCGTATTTGGCCGAGCGCGGTCGCAGCGCCTGTGCGTATTCGCAGCGTGGTCAGGCGGATTCTGCTGCACCCAAAGGCGTTGAGAATTACCGATTGGCTGACTTTGTCGGTGATCTGATTGAGGTTGCGCGTGCGATGGGCGCAAGCGAGCGGCCAATTCACCTGCTGGGACATTCATTTGGCGGTGTGATTGCCAGGCAAGCTGCAGTGGTTGCACCTGAACTATTCCGTTCCGTGACACTGTTTTCTACAGGCCCTCGGCCGCCTGAATCGATGCGTTGGACACCCCTGCGTCAGCGTCTTTTATCCTCAACAACAGGAAAGAAACTAACGGCATGGTACATTTCCCAGTTCCTGAGCAGTGATCCTCGGGACGAGCTGATTGCTGAGCGCGCGATGGTCACCAGCGAGGACTCGCTCATGGGAGCGGCCCTCATTTTGGCGCGTTATCCAGATGTATCGCTTCCCCTCCGTCAAAGTCGGCTTCCTGTCTTGATCACTCACGGCGTAGGGGACACGGTTTGGCCGGAGCAGATGCATCGTGAAGAAGCCGCATTATTGGGCGCGCGCTATGAGGTGATTTCAGATGCGAAACACAGCGCTCAATTAGAAAATCCGACTGCGTTGGCGGATGTTCTTGCTGCCTTCTGGGCTGATGTCGAGGCTGGGAGAAACTGAGGCCTTAAACAATATCCCTCTTGTGAACGGCTTTGGGCCCGTCCACAAGAGGGACACAGTGCGATGAGCGGCTCAGTGGAAGACGCGAGCCAGGAATTCCTGAGTCTGAGGCATCTTCGGATTGTCGATGACTTCCTCAGGGGTGCCCTGTTCAACGATCTTTCCACGTTCCAGGAACACCACGCGGTCTGCTACCTGACGCGCAAAACCGATTTCATGGGTTGCCATAAGGATCGTGGAACCCGAATCCTTGACTTCTCGGACGAGGTCGAGAACTTCGCCGACCAGCATGGGGTCCAGTGCCGAAGTGATTTCATCAAGCAGAAGAAGTTCGGGATTGGTTGCAAGTGCGCGAACAATAGCGACGCGTTGCTGCTGGCCACCCGAAAGCCGGTCGGGGTATTCCTCGGCTTTTTGAGCAAGGCCAATACGTTCCAACAATTCCATTCCACGCTTTGTTGCGCGTTCAGGTGCCCATCCGTGGACCTTGCGTGCAGCTAATGTCACGTTATCAATCACTGACATGTGCGGGAACAGGTTGTAGTGCTGGAATACGACCCCGATCTGCGCACGAACCTTATCTGCGTTGATGCTGGGGTCGGTGATGTCTGTTCCGGAGAGGAAAATTTGGCCGTCGTCGACGCGCTCAAGCAGATTTGCGCAGCGAAGGAGGGTCGACTTACCCGAACCTGAGGCTCCCAAAAGTACAACGACCTCGTGACGGTGAACGTCAAGGTCTAGGCGGCGCAAAACAATGTTGGAGCCGAAGCGCTTGACGACGCCCTGAACAGAAAGGACGGGGTGTTCCGCGGAGGTTGACAAGCTTTCATCGGGGGTGGTGGTTTCCGTGCTCATCAGACGGTACCTCCCATCTGCTCGCGCTTACGTAGTCGTGCCGTGTACCAATCGGACAGGCGAATGAAGGGGAAAGACAAGACGATGAAAAGGAGACCCGCGACCACGTAGGAAGTGAAGTTGTAGGTCGTTGCCTGCTGAACCTGTGCTGCGCGGATTGCGTCAGTTGCGCCCAGAACAGAAATCAGGCCCACGTCTTTCTGCATGGAAATGAAGTCGTTCATCAAAGCCGGGGTGACCTTTCGAACTGCCTGCGGCACGATGATGTGACGCATGGTTTGTCCGTGGGTCAGGCCCAGAGAACGCGCTGCGTAGCGCTGTGAGGGGTGGATGGATTCGAGGCCGGCACGGAGTACCTCGGAAACGTAGGAGGTATAGGTGATCACCAGGGCAATGGTCCCCAGGAGCGTCACATCGATGCGCCTGCTGGGATTCAAAGCAGGAATACCGAAGCCGATGATGTACAGCACCACAATGAAGGGCACGCCGCGGAAGATGTCCGTGTATGCGGCAGCAAGGAAACGGATCGGGAATAATACCGGTCCGCCCAAGGTACGTGCGGCGGCAAGGAGGGTTGCAAAGATCGCAACACCAGTTGCTGCAACCAGCAGCATGCGGATGTTGAGCCACATGCCGGAGAGGACTGCGGGGAAGGAGCTCTTCGCGTATTCCCAGTTGAAGAAGGTTTGTTGGGTTGTCTTCCACCCCGGAGACGAGGCCAAGATGACAACGATGAGTGCCGCGATGATCAGAGTGGAGATCGCGGAAATCAAGAGTGAGCGAGTGGTGCGCGTGCGCCGGTAACGACGGCGCTGGCGCTCGACCTCAGAGACTGGGAATTCAGCCATGGGGTCTGCTGAGTGGGAATCGGTGAGCACGAGGTCCTCTGAGTGGGTTTCGAATGCATGAAGCAATCAGGACAAGGGGGATGAAAATTCTCCGGCTTGGGACGAATCCCAAGCCGGAGAAGAAAATCACTGCTCGAAGATCGGAGCGGATGCGGCGTCGGCCAGCCACTTCTTCTGAAGTTCAGCCAGGGTGCCGTTATCGCGCAGCGTGTCAACTGCCTTGGTGACCGCGGGGGTCAGAGCGCTTCCCTTAGGAAGCAGCAGACCGAAGTTGTTGCCATCCTCGTTCGCGGTGAACTGGCCAACCACGGTGCCGTTCTCAACCTGGGTTGCGATGACGTTGAATGCGGTGGGCAGGTCCACGACGATTGCGTCAACCTGGCCGCCCTTGAGGGCCTGGACTACGTCAGCAGAACCGTTGAAGATCAGCGGATCGGTGCTGGGCTTGAGCTTGTTCATCACGTAGTTCTGAGAAGTCGTGCCGGTCTGAACGCCGAACTTCAGCTTTTTCAGGTCTTCAAGGCTCTTGGCCTCGGCAGCGGGGGTGCCCTTCACGGCAACAACGGCCTCGGAGGTCGTGTAGTAGGGGCTGGAGAAGTCCACTGCCTGCTTGCGAGCATCGGTAATGGAGAACTGCTGGATGTTGAAGTCCCAGTCCTTTGCGCCAGGAGCGATTGCCGAATCGAAGGTGGTGCGCTTCCATACGACCTGGTCCTTGGAGAAGCCCAGCTTCTCGGCGACTGCGTAGGCAACTGCGGCCTCGTAGCCTTCACCGGATTCGGGGTTGTCGTTGAGGACCCAGGGGCTGTAGGCCGGATCGCCGGTGGCGATGGTGAGCTTACCCTTGGTGACGGTGGGGAGTGCTTCGCCGGTTGCGTTAGCATCGGCGGCTGCGGAAGTTGTGCTGCTGGAAGTGGTTCCGCCCGCGCATGCACCCAGCGCCATGACGGCAGTTGCTGCGATTGCGACGAGTGCGGACTTGCGGAAACGGATCTTGGGACGAACCACGTGTGCTCCCTATGAAGATATTGTGGGACAGAACAATTTTGAGTGCTTGTCAACCCATGGGTAAAGCACCCACGCTCTAAGGCTAAGGGCAACTACGCGCTAATGGAAAGAGATAGCCTCAAACTTGAGATGTGAGATATGGTCAGCGTGGATCCTCGCTATGATGGATCTAATAACCGAGGGCAGATCCGATGGGATCTGCCCTCTGATTTATTGACGCTAATGGTCACTTGCCAAGCTTGTCTTTGATGTCTGAAACGACGTCCTCGGCCTTGTCCTTCGCTGCCTCGACAGCATCTCCGACCTTGTCCTTGAGATCTTCGGCCTTGTCCTTTGCGGTTTCCAAGCCCTCTTCGGCCTGCTTCTTGATGTTTTCCAGATCCACGATGACTCCTTCAATAGTGGGGTTTCCAGTGATTACCGGAACGTTCTCTCAGCCTAGGGCATGGTGGTGTTCTTGTCGATAGCTTCAATTTTTAAAGGAGGCTGGGGTGACACGTTAAGAAATACCATCAATGAAGAAGGGGGAGTCGATGCACCCGTGGGCGAATTGTTGTGTCGATGATTCTCCGCTGGTGCCAAGTGCGGGTGGTCCGTCGAGAACGAGGATCGCGAGGCCGTGGATGTACGCCCAAAGCGTTGCTTCTGCGTGTGGATCCTCGCTCCCGTAGGCAATTTTTGCGAGGCCGTGGAGCTGGGAACGCGCTGCTTGGCTGGCCTGGATGAGCTCGGGGTGTGAGTCGGGATCGTACATGTCAGAGCGAAACATGATGCGAAAAACCCCTGGATTTTTCAGGGCGAAAGTCAGATACGCGTGTCCTGCTGCGCGTGTCGTCTCCTGGGGTGTCGCATCTGCGCTGGCGTGAAGTGCCTCGCTGAGCGCTTTTTCCAAGGCGAGGAATCCCTCTGTGATCAGCGCTGCAAGGATTCCCTCTCGGCTTTTGAAGTGGTGGTAGGGAGCCTGGTGTGTGCATCCGGCTCGCCTCGAGACCTCGCGCATGGACAGAGAGGCGGGTCCTCCTTCGTTGAGGAGTTCTCCGCTGATCTCGAGGATCGTTTCGCGTAGGCCGGGAGCTTCGCTTGAGCGTGTCATGGCATCAGTATAGGGGAAACATGCCGTTACTACTTGACAGTGTCTAGGAGCGCATGATTCTATTACTAGACACTGTCAAGTAGAAGGGGTGTGTATGTACGACGCAATTGTGATCGGTTCAGGAATAGGTTCACTGACAACCGCAGGACTGCTCGCAGGAGTGGCGAAGAAGAGGGTGCTCGTTCTCGAAAAACACTCCACCCCAGGTGGACTCACCCACGCATTTCGACGCCAAGGCGCAAGCTGGGACGCGGGTTTGCACTACGTCGGCGATATGGCTCCGGGGACGCGGCCTCGTCAAATCATTGATTACCTCACGGGCGGGAAGCTTTCGTGGATGCAGATGCCCGATAGCTACGACCGCTTTTGTCTCCCAAAGCTCGGGGTGAATCTTGATGTCCCCTCGGATGCTGGTGGCTATCGCCAGCGACTCGAAGCGCTCTTTCCGAAGGAGAAACGAGCACTGAAGCGCTATTTCAAGGATGTCGCGCGGGCATACTCGTGGATGACGCTCAACTATGTTTGTCAGGTTGTCCCGCAACAGGTGGCCCCTTTGATCGGCTTGGCGCAGAAGATGCATACATCGCTCGTATGTGAGACGACTGCGCACTATATGAATCGTCGTTTTCGCGATCCCGCGTTGAGAACACTCCTGACAATGCACTGGGGGGACTACGGAGTCGAACCTGAGCGCAGTGCTTTTGTCGCCCACGCAATGATCGTCGGCCACTACATGAATGGAGCGTGGTTTCCTCGCGGAGGAAGCGGGCAGATCTCGCGAATGATCGAAGAAAAGATCCGCGCGAATGGGGGAGAAATTCGCGTCTCTCAAAGCGTCGAAGAAATTCGTGTCGAAAACGGTCGGGCGGTTGGAGTCCGCGTCACTGATACTTCCGGTGCACATTCAGTGACATATGAAGAGCGTGCCCCGATCATTGTTTCCGGAGTCGGAGCTAGCGAAACGTATAACCGTTTACTTCCTGCGCAAGGAGGCACGGGAAAACTCACAAAACCGATACGCGAATCGATTGCGCGCATGGGATGCGGGGGGACAGCGGTCATTGTCTACCTCACTCTTGACCACTATCCCGAGGGAGTCGACGGTTCCAACATCTGGATCAACGAGGGTGACGGCTCGCAGACTCCCACGGCATTGACCGCGGCGTTGATGGAAGGTAATCCCCAAACGGCATTTGTTTCCTTCCCGGGGCTCAAAGCTGGCGACCAGCACGCCACCGCTGAAATTGTCTCCTTCGTTGAAGCCGGTGCATTCCATACGTGGGAGAACACAAGGAAGGGAGACAGAGGAAGTGACTACGACTTACTCAAATCGACCATGGCGCATGGATTGATTGCACTCGTTGATCGCACTCTCCCGGGCTTCGCGCAGGCTGTTCGCTACGAAGAAGTAGCGACGCCTCTGAGTATTGAGCACTACACCTCTCATCCACAGGGATGCTTCTACGGCCTTCCTCTAACCCCGCAACGATTGACGGCGGGACTGACTACCCCTGAAACACCGATCCCGGGCCTCTTCCTGACGGGTCAAGACGCGGGATTTCCCGGAATTGTTGGGGCCACAATGGCGGGGTGGACAAGCGCATGTCGAATCCTCGGGCCAAAGGGCTACCTGCAGATTAATCAGAGCCTGAGCGCTCACTCTACGAGTGGACGTGAAACCTCAGATCCAGAACCAACGCAGGACCATTCATCTCACAGTGCACCACGCCTCAACGCTCAGGTCCTCCAGGCGCAATGGCTCAGCCCCAATGTTCGAGATATTGTCCTGAAGCTCCCTTATTCGCAGGTGTGGAACCCCGGCCAGTATGCCCTGATCCGAGTTGCGCCATTTGAGTGGCGGCCGTATTCCCTGGCAAGCGCGTCTGGGCAACGTGCCCGTTTCCTCATCGATGTGAGAACCAAGGGGAAGGGAGCAGCATTTGCGCGCAGCCTGGAGCCTGGAGACAACGTTGAACTCCAACTCCCATTAGGAAATTTCGAAATTCACAGCGACGAACAGGACAAGGACGAGGCTCCCACCCGCCGCAGGATTTTCATAGCGGCAGGAAGCGGTATTGCGCCATTTTGTGCTGCATTTGAGGAAGAGATCCGCGCTGACGACCTACTGCTCTTTGGATGTGCAAGGGCGGACGAGGATCTGACGCTGCGACTTGAAACACCGATCCCTCCCGTTATTCGCTGCATAACACGCGAATCAAGCAGTACCGCATTCAAGGGCCGCGTCACGGACTACCTACGTACGACGGGTATCGATCAAAGCGCCGACTACTATGTGTGTGGCTCACCTGCCATGGTCGCCGATGTGCGTCGCGTGATTCGAAGCGGCGGCGGACGTGTCTACTGTGAATCCTTCTAAAACAGAGGGTCTCTTACTGCCCTGCTGAGGCTAATGTCCAGTCCTCGAAAGAGAACTCAGGCGAGACAACACAAGTGGCCAGCGCCGCCTGGCCTCGAGCAAAAGTACGCTGCCACGAACCAGCGGGAACGAGGAATTGCACGGGGTTCGAAGGCTCAGAAGGTGAGAGATCTGCACCCTCAGCATCCGGCGAACCTAAGATCACGATCTGCGGCTCGGAACTTGGAGCCTCGCCATCTCCGCCGAGATGAATCTCCAAGGATCCCGGCCCCGACCAGATCCACAGCTCATCGGAGTGCACCAGGTGCCAGGCAGCCTCCTCGTCGCGATCCAGTACAAAGAGGATTGCCGAGGCCGTGGCTCGCTGGCCGCGAGGGGTTTCCACATGCGTGGGTGCGGTCCAGGTCCGACGGAAGTGACCGCCTTCTGGGTGAGGAGCAAGGCCAAGCTGTGTCACGAGCGAGGAAGCAAGCGGAGTGAGAGTAGTCATTGCACGTCTCCCTCAAAAATGTCGGTGAAACGCGGATCGACCCACCGCAGGTCTCCGTCAATAATCGTTGCAATCTGGCGAGAAGCGCCGGTTTGGACGAGCTCCTCGATCGTGTCGACAATTGTCGTGACGGGTACATCGAAAAACACCATGTCTGCGACCGCGCCGGACTGAAGCTGGCCAACGCGCTGCGGGCCAGTTGACAATCCCAAGGCGACAGCCCCGCCCAAAGTTGCGGTGTGGAGCAGACGACGAGCCAGGTCACCTTCCCCATAACCCTGAGCGCGAGCGATCTTATACAGGAGCGCAACGTCTTCCATGACGTCAAGGCTGGGAGAAGAGGACAGAGAGTCCGTCCCCACGGCCAGCAAATTGCCCTCATTTAGGTAGGCGGCAACAGGGGGAGCATCCAAGCCAATCACACGATTCGAGCGCGGACACAAAGCAACAGCAGTATTGCGAGAACGCAGGCGACGCCGGTCATCCGCGGTCATGTAGACGCCATGTGCCACATGACAATCTGGTCCCAAGACCCCCAGCTGGTCAACGAATTGCGTCGCCGAGAAGCCCCCACCAAGAGAGCGCATCTCGGTGAAGGACGTCGAGGCCCCGCTGCGCCACAAATCGTCCAGCTGCGCAGTGCGGCCTTCTTTCCACTCGGCCTCGGAATGGGATTCCCCCAAGTGGATATGCAGGCGAAGGTTACGCCCGCGCGCAAGGTCGGGAAGATCCAAAAGCGGTTCCGCATCCAATGAATACGGGGCGTGCGGGGAAATGCCGATCTGCGGGGGAGTTGGCATTGCGTCCAAGGAAGCATTGACGCTTGCCGGACCGTGAGCCGCCCAATCTTCATTCGACCAGCCCATGACTTCCCAGTAGGCGACGCCGTGCAGGCCCAGGTCGTGGAGCGCGCCCGCGGCCTCGGGATCGGTGACAACGTCGGCAGCGCTGGTTGTCCCGTAACGGATCGATAGGCGAGCACCACGCGCGGCCTCGGCCTTCCAATCGAATTCGGTATGGTCATAGACCGCGTCGAAAGCCTGCGTCCACGAGGGAAAACCTGTGTAGCGCTTCGCTCCAACTTCCGCCATTCCCGTGTACTGCAGGTGAGTGTGCGCGTTGACGAGGCCGGGCATGAGTACCCCGTCGACGTGGTGTTCGACGAAAGAACGTCCAGCTTGCTCAAGTGTGTGGAGTACCCAATCGCGCGAACCGACGTGCTCAATGCGTCCATCAATAACTGCGATTGCGCCATCGAGAACAGAAGGAGCGGTGATGGGGATGACAAGACCCGCAGAATAGACCTGGACTCCGCCAGAATGTGGGGCGACCGGACGGATCTGTGCGTCATCTGGGGTAACTGTCGACATAGGACTATTGTGCATTGCCTGCACCGCGCAGTGCATCAAGCGCAGCTTGAGCCACCGCGTTGTCGGCTTGAATGGGAAGGTTATGGAGACCGGGTGCGAGTTCGTCTCCGTGAGTCAGTAGCTCGGTAAGTGCGCCGACTTGGACTCCAAAACTCATGTCCATGATCTCGATGGGATTGCCTTCCCCGGCCGTATAGTTGATGCCCTCGCCCTTTTCGAGGATGCGCAGGGACTTGCCCGTCGGGCTGGTCAGCCTTTGCACATGAGGGTCGCCGGCCTCGGTAAAAGTCCAGCCCGCGGCCAGTGCCTGCTCGACCTCAACTTCGCCGACTACGCCGCCCGCGACGGTGACGATCGCATCTTTGGGAAGAACTTCAAGAGCGCTGAGGGGGATGGTGGAGGGCTCTCCCGTGGCGGACATCAAAAGCCCCGCTGTGGGAGCAACCTCGTCGAGGGCAGCGACTGTGAAACCATCCATGCGCGCTTGGAGCGCGCGGACCGGGTCCAGCTCAACAACACTGACCTTTCCTCCCAGTGCGCGGCCAAAGCGAGCACACCCCTTGCCGACGTCTCCGTAACCAATGACTCCGACCGCCATTCCAGGGATTGGGGCTCCAATTCCTGCAGGATCGATGATGTCAAGAATCGTTGTCCAACAGGATTGGCCCGTTCCGTAGGCGTTATCGAAGAGGGTCTTGGAACGTGCATCATTGCTGGCAATCACAGGAACGCGCAGAGGGAAATCACGCAGCGGTCGCAGTCCCGAGGTCGTTTCCTCGGCAGCGCCGCGCAAGGCGGAAAGCGCTGTGGGAGCGCGACCCGGATCGTGAGCCATGCGAATAAGATGCGAACCGTCATCCAGCAGGTACTCGTTGTTTTCCGCGAGGAACTCGCGGGCGAGTGCTTCTTCCTGCTCAGGACTTGCTTGGGAGTCGGCGAAGACCTTCAGTCCCGCGCGTCGCAGTGCGTCGGCAACGTCATCTCGGGTCTCGCTTGCGTGCCCAAAGACGGAAACTTCAGCACCTGCCTCGGCAAGCATCAGGGCAAGCGCCGCAGTTTTTGGTTCCAAAACCAGGGCGAGGCCGATGCGGCGACCCGGGAGGAGGTGGGCAATGCGGCCCACCGCGGCCTCGGTGACGGGCATGAGCGAACGGGCCCACGCGATGCGCTCGGGATCCTCGGGGCCACGCAAAAGGGAAGTATCGGGCGCGTAAACTCCTTGGAAGCTGCCGCCGGGAGCGAGGACGGTAATTGCACCCGGATGAGGAAATGCTCCCTCATCCAGGTCGAAGATGACGTCGAGGCCGGTGGGAGTGGAGGGGGCGGACTCGGAAGGATCGGGGGACATGACCTGGGCTCCGAAAGCCTCAAGAAGAGAGGCGAGCTCAGGATCTGAAGTGACGAAGCGCCGTCCGGCGATCAACATATTTGTTGCGCGGGCGTATGCCCGCAGAAGCACTTGCGCGTGGGTCATGCCGTTCAAACTAGCAGATGAGCCTTCACGAGGTTGACGAGTTGGCGGCATTAGGTCCATGAAAGGCGCGGTTGTTAGTCTGGTCGCAGGTCCTTTTCTATTCCATGGTTGCCCTTGAGGACGTCATCTCCGGTCGTGAGGAAGTACTACACATGCGCGAAGCGTCAATGCCGCAAGCAAGTGATCCCGCCACATACGCGAATGCTGATATTCGTCTGGCAGCAGTCGATATGGATGGGACCTTGTTGGATGATCAGAAAAACTTCCCTGCCGGACTGGAGCAGCTCCTCGATTCTATGGAGGATCGTGGCATCACTTTTGTTCCCGCGTCAGGTCGACAAGTCTGGACTCTGATCAATATGTTCCCGGAGCGCGTGGGGATGACTTTTATCGGTGAAAATGGAGCGGTCGTTATGCGTGATGGGGAAGAGATATCCTCAAGTCCACTTGACCTAGAGACGGTGCGCCGGTGTGTCGAATTGGTCCGTCATCACGTGCGTCAGCGCGGTTTCTTTGCTGCGCATCCCGATTCGCAAGACGGGAAGCCCCAGGAAATGGAAGCTGCTCAGTGGGATGGAGGCCTTGTCGTTTGCGGGAAGAAATCAGCGTATATCGAGCGCAGTGATGCGCCGTTCGTGCATGCAATCACTCCGTACTACGCGCGAACTCAGGTTGTTGAAGACCTGCTAGAGGTACTTGACGAGATTGAACACGGTGAATTGGATGACGCGATCATCAAGCTTGCCCTGCGCAGCGCAGGAGATGTAAAGCCCTTGGCTGAACGAACTTTGGGAACGTTCAAGCAGAGTCATCAATTCGCGCTTTCCGGCGATAACTGGGCAGATTTGCAGATGCGCGGGGTTGATAAAGGCCAAGCGCTCAGCGAGCTGCAGAAGTATCTTGGGGTTTCTCCTGCACAAACCGCAGTATTTGGAGACGCGGGAAACGACCTTGGGATGATGTCTCACGCTGAGTTTTCCTTTGCAATGGCGAATGCGTCTCCCGATATCCTTGCCGCCGCTCGCTTTGTTGCGCCTTCGAATAACGAGGCCGGGGTTGTGCGCGTGCTGAGCTCTTTCCTTGAGTAGTCACCTTTACAGGGGCCAGAGACTTCGATAGTCTCAGTCTTCGCAATATTTATCCACGAGGAGGACAATGTGAGCATGCCGCAGCCGGCTGGTCAAAACTTCGGAACCCCGTTTGGGCAAGGTGAAGCGAAACTTAAGCGTTTCCCGCTGATACTCGGCATTATCGGCTGGATTCTTGTTATTTGTTCGTTTTTGTTCCCCTACCTGATTATCCAAAGCGCAATCAAGAGCGGACATCCCGAAGGCGCCGGTTGGGTATGGATCCTGATCTTGTTCATGTGGGTCGGCCTCATCGGCCCGATGAATATTCTCGGCGTGGTCTTGTCGATTCCGAGTCGTGCAGCTCAGCTCTCGGCGGCACAGCGCACGCTCAACGTGTGGGCGATTGTTCTGAATGTGAGTTCCTTGGCATTGGGAATCCTTGGATTCGTGGGACTCTTCTTTATCGCCGGTTAGCGCTTCTTCGTCGAGTATCTTCGCCGGTGAAGATCTGGACAGAGAAATGTTTTGGGGTCTCGACGCAATGCGTCGCGACCCCAAAACATTAAGCCTTCTCAGAGGCGCTCTGTCTTACTCGGCAGAAGCTTCCTGGTTCTGATCAGCGCTGTAGTCTTCGACCTCGAGGTCTGCCCAGTAGTCCTCGGCCCACGGATCTTCGATCGGCTGGCTGCGCTTCCACAGGACGTAGCCTGCGCCAGCAGCGGCAGCGGTCAGTGCGGTGAAGCAGAGGGCGCGAAGCAGGCGGCCCTTCTTCTTGCAGCACTTCTTCTTACGGGTCGGGGTGGTCAGTGCCTGTGCCGATGCGGAACGAGCGGCGCGTGCGCGCGAGCCCAGATCACCCTCAGCAGCAAGAGCAGTGGCGGATGCGGACACTGCCTTGTTCAGACGAGGCAGGTAGTCCTCCACGACGTGGCCGTGAATGTCGGAAAGGAAGGGCTGAGCGCGGTCGGCGACAGACTGTGCACGTTCGCTTGCGGACTCAACAAGGGGAGTCGCACGCTCAATTGCGCTTGAGAGTGCAGCCTGTGCGCGGGGAGCTGCCCAGTCCAGTCCCTGCTCTGCCAGATCGGCGGCTCGCACGGCGAGACGGCCCGCGTGCACAGCCGCTGCGTCGCGGAGCTGTAGGCCCTGTGCCTTGAGCTTTTCGGTGTCGATGTTCGGGGTCCTTGCCATGATGTCTCCGAATCGGTAAAAAATTCGCGTCCGTTAAGCGAACGCATGGACCCTTCTATTGTGCACTCTTTGACCATTAGATGCAGCTTCATTAAGCGAATACTGAGCAAAATAGCGTGCCGATCTCGCCTGAATCTGGAACCATGGAGGTATGGAAGCAACAATTCACACCAATAAGGGCGATATTCGACTCGAGCTTTTCCCCGAGCAAGCCCCCAACACCGTCAAGAACTTCACCTCACTTGCACAGGGCGAACGCGAATGGGTTGACCCCAACAATGGTCAACCCACCTCGCGTCCCCTTTTCGATGGCACGATTTTTCACCGCGTCATTGATGGCTTCATGATTCAGGGCGGTGACCCCCTTGGTACCGGAACCGGCGGTCCCGGATACCAGTTCAACGATGAGATCCACCCGGATCTGACCTTCTCCAAGCCCTACTTTCTGGCCATGGCAAACGCAGGCAAGCGCATGGGCAAGGGAACCAACGGCTCTCAGTTCTTCATCACCGTTGCACCCACCCCGTGGCTCAACGGACACCACACCATTTTCGGTGAAGTGATCGACGAAGACTCGAAGCGAGTTGTCGATGCGATCGCAACAACCCGTACCGGTCGTAACGATCGTCCCGTCGAAGATGTCGTTATCGAATCGATCGACATCACTGAGTAACCACAAACCGGAAGGTTTATATGTCTCAGCCTCTGTATGGTCAGCGTTCTGATCCCTACGCTGCACCCGAGTGCCCGCGCCACCCCGGAGTGCGTAGCGTCGATTACTGCAAGCGCTGCAATCGACCCATGTGCACCCAGTGTGTCGTCCCCACGGAAGTCCGTTCGATTTGTGTGGACTGCGCGGGCCGAGGCCGAGGCAACCTTTTCGGAAGCGCCCGCGCCGCCCGGCCTCGTCAATGGGGCCGCGTCCGACTGAGCGCACAAACCCCCGTCGTCACCTACGCGATCATTGGCGTGTGCGTGGCTCTGTGGGTAGGCGATATTCTCACCAAGGGCATGATCACCCAATACCTGGGATTTACACCGATTCATGGCCTGTATCAGCCGTGGCGGATCCTGACGACGGCGTTCTTGCATGTGAATCTCATGCACATTGTCTTCAATATGGTTTCTCTCTACGCAGTTGGACGTGCCTTGGAGCCAGCGCTGGGACGCGGCCCTTACTTCTGTCTATATCTTTTGAGCGCTCTTGGTGGAACCCTTGGTGTTTTGGGGTGGGTACTGATTGACCCCTCATCTGCCTTGACGGTGACCGTCGGAGCTTCGGGCGCAATTTTTGGCCTTTTTGGCTCGGTTTTTGTTCTGCAGCGGGCCGCTGGGATTGACGTGCGCGCCGTTGCCGGCCTTCTTGCAGTCAACCTCCTGTATGGCTTCATCGTTTCAGGGGTATCGTGGCAGGCTCATCTTGGTGGTTTGCTTTTCGGGATGCTCGCGACCTGGGGGATGCTCGCCTTGGGTAAGCCGCGTTCCGGGATGACAGCGAAGAAACAACGTCGCCGTTTGTATCTTGGCATTGCAGGGATGTTCCTTACGGAGCTTGTCATCCTTGTTGTCACCTATATGGTGCTTCTCAATATCTGAGTGGGAGTTTCGATGCTGGACCTGTGGAATCCGTGGGACATCTATGATCGGCTGATTGACCAGATCGACCCATCCGTGAAAGTTACGGCTAGCGGACGTTTTGGTAAGTGGGCTTTCATTGAGAATTCCGAGGCCGGCGCGGGAATGGCCTTCCACATGCCGGTTGAGTCGATTGCTCGCCGCCTTCCCGCCGATCCCTCTGGCATGAGTCTTCGTGAGGTTGCCGCTTATGCGAAGAGTTGGAATTTCGCCGAGGCCGCGCTGGGAATGGCTGCTGTGAATTCTTGGTATGCGCTTCCCTCGCGGGCCGAAGCCGCAGGTTTTGTCCCTTGCCAGGTGAATAACTGGCAGAACCTTTTTGATCCCTGGTCAGCTGAGGTCGCCGGTAAGCGTGTCGCTGTTATTGGGCATTTCCCCTTTGCTGCCGCGGCCCTCTCTGCCGCATCTAAGCTCTTTATCTTCGAGCGCAACGTGCTGGACGGAGATTTGCCAGATACGGCCGCAGAGTATGTTCTTCCCACCTGCGACTACGTCTTTATTACGGGCTCTGCCTTTGTGAATAAGACGATGCCGCGCCTTTTGGAGCTTTCGCGAAGTGCGCAGACGATCATTGTTGGCCCTTCGGCTCCCGCTGCACCCATGCTGGCCAAGTACGGCATGAATTCGCTAACGACCTTCTCGACGACGGATATTGCCTCCTTCCAGCCCGCATTGAGTGGTCAGCGCCTTGGGGGCATGTACGAGGCCGGTCGGCGTATCGAGTTCCACGCGTAGTCTGCGTGGAGTTATTGCTCCACATCTAGGTGATGCGAGGGAGCGTGGAAACCACTGAATGCCCGCGCACTGACTTCGTTTTAGCCGCTTCTTATCGCGTTCTGGGTGAAAGCTGAAAGCTAAATGGGAGCTTGCTCATTTTGCCTGTGGATGTTGTGGATAAAGTGTGGATACAGCGCGAAATCATTGTGCGAAGCTGAAAAGTGTGCTGTGGAACATCATTTTGTTGTTTTTGGGGCAAAACGTGAGTTTTCGTTGATATATCGCAAGTCTGAAGTTTCAATTCAATCTTTACGAACCGGATTCATTAGTAAATCTGGGAATCGAAGCTGGGTAATTACATCGATGGCATTTATCCCCAGTTGTGGATTTACCTGTGGATAACTTTTTGCTGTGGATGTGGATTTGGGCCTCTAAAGCGCCCAAAATCGGCGATATCCAAGATCTGACGAAGAAAAATGTTGTGATGCGTGAATTTCAGTTCATCAGAAAGGAGAATTCACGTTCGGCGACATGCTCAGCGCCAACGCATAGTCATGAGGAAGCCGACAAAGGCGATACCGCCACCGACTGCCAAGTTCCACTGCCCGATCTTCGGAATCGGGTAGGTGGCTCCGGAAATGTAGAAGACAACAATCCACAGCAGGCCGACAATCATCAGGGTCGTAAAGACGGGTGCCCACCACACAGGCGAAAGCGGAATGCCATCGGTCCACGCGTGGATTTCATTATCCGACTCGGCCTTTGCGCGCTTCTCAACGCGAGATTCGTGATCGCGCTTCTTGCTTGATGAACGCTTGCCGTGTTCCTCGCGCTTCGAGTCCTTCTTCTTCTCGTCCTCGTGAGCGTGACGCTCGTCGCGCTTCTCGGAACGCTCCTCGGTCTGTGCGTCCTTCTTCTCTTCCTCGCGCTCTTCGCTCTTCTTCGGCTCAGCCACGATTTTCCTTTCATGCGGCAAGTGTCGGGATCTCCCCGGGAAACGCCGCGACAGGCGGCCTTCCTCTAGCCTAGCGGGACTGAGCCAAACATCAAAAGCAACTGGGCGTTGTTCCCTCAAACAAGGGATACTAGAGGTACGACTATTTGCCAACAGGAGATGATGTGAAACTCTTCGGCCGACCGCTCACCCGCCCGACGGGTCGTACCCTGCGCTCGGCTCTTTCTGTTCTCATCGTCACCATGGCCTCGGGAATGCTTTTTGTCGCCAGTGCGCGCTCAAACTCGGAAACCCGTTCACAAAGCGCTGTTGATCTGGCTGGGCTTGTCGCACACCGTCAAAATGAAGTGAAAGACCTCCAAGACGGGGTTCGTAGTCTGAAAGATCAGATTGCGGGCCATGTTCCGGCAGCTGGCCAGCAGCGCAGCGATAACGTCGGTGAACTTTCCAAAGTTCCCGTCTCGGGTCCCGGTATTACGGTGACCCTTTCGGATGCGCCCACAGACAGCATCCCGGATAACGTCAACCCCAACGATCTGGTCATTCACCAGCAGGACATTGACGATGTCATGAATGCAATGTGGGAAGGTGGCGCAGAGGCGATGACCGTTCAAGGTGTGCGTATCGCCCCGCGAACCGTTGTGCGCTGCATTGGAAATGTCATTTTGGTCGGTGGCACATCCTTCTCTCCGCCCTACAAGATTTCGGCGATCGGAAATGTGAATCAGCTCCGAAATTCAGTCGAAACGAACCCTCGGGTCGTCAATTATCAGCGTTATGTGGCACGCTACGGATTGGGCTGGGAGTTGAAAACTTCAGACAAACTGGAATTTCCGGCATCAGACCAAGACCTATCCCTTCGATACGCACAGGTGGTGAAAGAGAATGGGTGAACACGTGAAAGAAGCAGCTGCCCCCCGTCGCTATCGCGTCACCTTCCTCTCGGTCATCGGCGAGCTCCTCATTACGATTGCCGTCATTTTGGGGTTATTTGCCGTTTGGCAGTTGTACTGGACGACATACAAGGTAGAAGGCCCTCGCGCGCAAGCAGTCGCGGACTTCTCCAGCAAGCATCCATCGAACCGAACCTTGGGTGAGCGTCATACCGACGATCCGCCGGAGTTCACCCTGAACCCGGCAATCGATGAACTCTACGGAGTGATCCATGTTCCTTCATGGAACTGGATGAAAATCCCATTGGGCGAAGGAACAACGGGAAGCGTGATTAATCAGGGCTGGGCCGGCCATTACAAGGACACCGCGCAGCCCGGCCAGGTGGGTAACTTCTCGGTTGCCGCACACCGTCGTTCATACGGTAATTCATTCCGTTTCATTGACCTGCTCAAGGACAATGACAAGGTTGTTGTCGAGACCGATAACGTCTATTTGGTCTACACCTACCAGTCCAATGAGATCGTTCCCGCAAGCGATGAAACTAATATCCGTGTCATTGCTCCGGTCCCCGGTGATCTCACCTTCTCGAAGCAGCCGACTGAACGTCTGATGACGATGACGACCTGTAACCCCGAGTACGGCAACTCTGAGCGTTTTATTGTTCATCTCAAGTTGGAATCGTGGACTCCGAAGAGTACAGGTGTCCCCGCCGAACTACTTGATGAGCCCGTGGAGTAAGGAACGAATTCACTATGTACGGATGGTTTTTCCGCCACCTTCCGGGACCCACGTGGTTCCGAGTTTTCTTGTGTCTGGTGATTGCCGCCTTCGCGGTCGCCGTGCTTTTTGCCTATGTCTACCCATGGGCAGAGCGTTTCTTTGGCTTGGGTGGCGCTGCGGTCTGATTGACCGAAAATGAGCATAGAGTGGTGGGGGGGGGCCGGCATTGCCGGCCCCCCACAATGTATTCAGTTCAGGTTGTCTGCCCTTCGGGCGAGGCCGCGAGCAGACTCTATGTCAGTCTGAAGCGGGCCTCGTGAGCCTTAGTGGCCTGAGGGGCTGGGGGAGGCCGAAGACCCACCCTGTGACACGTAGAGAGTGATGGAGCTGCCCTGTCGCACCGCAGAACCTTCACTGGGCGTTACGCCGGTGACAACACCGGCAGCTGCGTTACGGTCGGGCATCTGGATGACAGTCACGCGCAATCCCAAAGCCTCAAGCTGAGAGGCAACCTCGGTGTAGTTTGCGCCCGTCAGGTTCTGAGGAACGGTGATGTTACCCGAAGCGATGTTCAGGGCGACAGTATCACCGCGCTTGGCCTCGGAACCCACAGCCGGAGAGGTCGAGACGACACGGCCCTGCTGGGCACCTCCCTCATCGACGGTATTGACGTTTCCAACCGATAGGCCTGCCTGGGTCAGTGCGGTACGAGCCTGATCCTGGCTCATGCCAGTGACATCGGGGATCGTCACCTTTTCAGAGCCAGAGGACACGTAACCGGTAATGGTTGAACCGGCACGAACCTTCGAGCCTGCAGAAGGACTGACGCGTGCAATCTTGCCGCTTTCGACCGAATCGGACGCTTCCTTCTGGTCGGACAGAGTCCACTTCAAGCCCAAAGCTTCAACAGTTTGCTGAGCCTGCGTTGGGGTCATACCGACAAGATTGTCCGGCAGGGTGATAGAGGCGGGACCCGAAGAAATCGTTGCGATCACGCGAGAACCGGGCTTTGCAGCGGTTCCGGCCTTCGGATCGGTTGAAACAACGGAACCGGCAGGAACACTGTCAGAAGCAACCTGCTCGTTCGCAACAGCCCACTCGAAGCCCTTATCCGTTATAGTCTTCATCGCCTCGGCCTGGGTCTGACCAACAACGTTGGGTACCTCTGTGGTCGAATCGGAGCGACTATGCGTCAGGAAAAGCCACGCGATGCCGATAAGCGCGACCAGGACAACACCGATGATTCCCGCGATCAGAGCCGTAGGACGCTTCTTCTCGTCCTCTTGCTCCTCATCATTTTGTCGAACCGCAGTTGCCGCAGCCCCACGAGGGCGGGTTTGGGTTTCTTGGGCCTCGGAAGGTGAGGATGCTGCGGGGAATGCGGGAGGCGTGGCAACGGCGGGAAGCGTCTGCGTCGCCTGAGTCGTCCACACCGCGGTGTCGGGCGCGTTCACATGAGAGCCATGAGCCGCGCGCAGAAGGTCAGCCTTCATTGCAGCCGCTGAAGAATAGCGATCATCAGGGTTCTTAGCCAGAGCCTTCATGACGACGCGGTCCATTTCCGGCGGAACATCGGGCGCAATCGAGGAGGGCAGAGGCGGGAGAGTCTGCACGTGCTGGTAGGCGACGGCCACCGCAGAATCCCCGGTAAATGGCGGTTTTCCAGTGAGAAGTTCAAAGAGCAGGACACCCGCTGAGTACAGATCCGAGCGTGCATCCACCGGCTTACCCTGAGCCTGCTCGGGGGAAAGGTATTGAGCGGTGCCAACGACTGCGTTCGTCTGCGTCATTGTCGCCTGAGAATCGGCAATTGCGCGGGCAATACCGAAGTCCATGACCTTGACTTCGCCCTTGGAAGTCAGCATGACGTTGCCGGGCTTGATGTCGCGGTGGACCAGGCCAGCAGAATGCGAGTATTCCAGCGCAGAGAGAACGCCGGCGACAATGTCGATGACCTCGGGAATAGGGAATGGGCCCGCATCATCAGAGAGCAGGTCCTTCAGCGGACGCCCATCAACGTATTCCATGACGATGTAAGGAATTGACACTCGACGTCCGTCGGGAAGGATGGTTGGTTCTTCGCCGGTGTCGTAGACCGCAACGATGTTTGGATGATTGAGTGAAGCCGCGGATTGGGCTTCACGACGGAAGCGCGCCTGGAAGACGGAATCCATCGCCAAGTCGGTGCGGAGAGTCTTAATTGCAACGATTCGCGACAGACGCTTGTCGAATCCGAGGTGAACTTCGGCCATCCCGCCGCGCCCGATGAGCGAGCGCACCTCGTAGCGTCCCCCTAGAACTTGAGGGGCGGATTCTGCCATGTCGAAACCTCCTGATTGAGTGAGACGTCTGCACTTGTCCTGTGCAGGAGCGACCCTAATCTGTTGTGGATAGTAGCAACCGCAATTAAGAAAATTGTGAGAGAGATCAGGAAGATGACCAGCCATTTTCCGATTTTCTCACTGCGGCTTGGCTCCGGCGCCACAACAGAACGATTGTAGCGAGTCTTTGCGGGAGCGCTCGTGAGGATTGTTCCGTTCTCTTCCGTGATCGCATGCCAGCGGAAAAGCGCGGGGTTGATTCTTGTGGTCTGAGCAGGCCGTTTAGGACGCTGCGGGCTGGTAGGAGCCTTGTGCGCCGAGGCCTCAGGCGTGGGGGTGTGCACCGCAGGAGCTGTGCTGCGGCTTTGCGCCCTGCGCCCTGGTCCGTTACCCTGTCCTTCCCTTCGCGAGGCCGCAGAAATACGGGAGGAGAGGGAAGGACGCTATGGGGAATCCTTGTGCGAGGCCTCGGGCGTGCGCGTCGGCGTCACAGGGCGGGCTGCCAGCGAAGGCTGTGCTGCCTGTGCATCGAGATCGACGGGCTCAAGCATGTCCTCGGGAAGGGAGCGACGGTGTGTGTGGCGAATCGGCGCACCGCGTCGAGCCACGGGGTTGACGCGAGTTTCGACTGCGGGTTCACCCGGAGCCGGTGGAGCACCGTGCTGCGGAGCTGGAACGGTTGGAGCAGGGAGCGGACGTGCCTGAAGGGAAACGCCCATCTCGCTGGCTGCCGCAACCAGTTCACGAACAAGAGCAGAGCCCGACGCGGGACGCTGCTGTGGATCTTTATCCAGCAGGCGGTAGATCACTTGAGCAAGGGGAGCGGGAACCGTGTCTGGAAGCGCAGGAACCGGTTCATTGACGTGGGCGAAGGCAATGTCGACCTGGGACTTCCCGGTGAAAGGACGAACTCCGGCCGCGGCCTCGTAGGCAATGACACCGAGAGCGTAAAGGTCGCCCAGCGAGGTTGCCTTCTCTCCCATTGCCTGCTCGGGGGGAAGGTACTGGGCGGTTCCCATCACCATGCCATCGGCGGTCAGATCAATCTGCGAATCTGTACGAGAAATACCAAAGTCCGTCAGCTTAACCATGCCGTCGGGTCGGATGAGTACGTTTGCGGGCTTGATATCGCGATGGACGACACCTGCTTGAGCAGCCGCGCCCAAAGCCATCGCAATCTGCATGAGAATGGGCATGAGGTATTCGGGAGCCAAAGACTGGCCACCGCGCAGGTAATCGGTCAAAGGGCGTCCTTCGACCAGCTCCATAATGATCAAGCCGCGACCGTTTTCTTCGCCCGAATACAAGACATTTGCGATATTTGGATGCTCAATGCTCATCGCGTTACGCGCTTCAATGCGCAAGCGGGAGAGCGAAAGTTCCTGCCCGGATAACTCGGGACGCAAGACCTTCGCAGCAAGAGTGCGGCCGGTGACGCGATCTCGTGCTTTCCAGACCTCGCCCATTCCTCCTTGAGCAATGAGGGAAAGCAACAGATACCTGCCGCCTAGGACTCGCCCGGCCAGCTGGTTTGGTGCCCGTGTTGGTTTGGGATCGCTCACTTCAGACCCTCCTGGAGAAGTGCACGTGCGATGGGGCCCGCATCGGTTCCACCGTGCGGGACGGGATGGGATTCATCGCCTTCAACAAGTACCGCGAAGGCGATCTGCGGATTATCAGCGGGGGCGAAGCCAACTGCCCAGGCATTTGCGCGGCCGGAGCCATCGCCTAATTCAGCGGTTCCGGTCTTGGCTGCAACGGAAACTCCTGAAATTGCCATGGAGGTTCCGGTTCCGTAGGGCTCGGAGACGACGCCGGTCATCATCTGCGTCATTTGGGAAGAGATCTCGGGGGTGATCTTTTGGCCCACGCGGATTGGTGAGGTTTGCGATTGAACCTGAAGATCAGAATCAACGATCTGAGAAATCAGGTAGGGACGCATCATTGTTCCCTTATTGGCAATGGTCTGTGCGATCATCGCCATTTCCATAGGAGTGACCTTGACCGAGTACTGGCCGATTGCGCTCATCGCCAGCTGCGCAGAATCCGTTGAATCTGGGAATTGAGAAGGGGTAACACTGAGCGGAATCTTTTGGGAGGTTCCGAACTCAAAACGGTTTGTCACATCTGCCAAATCCGTGTGTGTCAGTTTCTCGCTGGCCAGGACAAAGGTTGTGTTGCACGAACGCGCAAAGGCTTCAGAAAGGGTTGGGTGTCCGTTGCCGCATTCGGTTGATTCAATATTTGACACCGAGGTGGCCGTTCCGGGAAGCGTGGTTGAGACGGGGGAGTCCATCTCTGTTTCCGGAGTGACCGCGCCCTTTTCAAGAAGCGCAATGGTTGTCAGGATCTTGAAGGTCGATCCGGGCGCATACAGGTCACCTGCGATCGCGCGGTTGTACAGGGGCTTCGAGGGATCGTTAATGAGATTCGTGTAAGCGGTATTGGCTTCCTGCGAATCGAAGATCGCCAGTGAATTGGGGTCGTAGGAAGGTGAAGAATACATGGCCAAGACCGCACCTGTCTTGGCATCGAGGGCAACAACTGCGCCCTTGCGATTCCCCAGTTTCTCAGCCGCGATCTTTTGCATATCCGGGTTGAGCGTTAAAACGACGCCACCACCTTGGCGGTTTCGCCCGGTGAAAAGGTTACGGAAGCGCTGGGCAAGAAGAACCTGAGACTGCCCATCCAAAATGTCTTCAGCCGCTGCTTCCATCCCAGTAGATTGAGAGAAAGCCGCAGAGAAGTAGCCCGTTGTCTGAGCGTAGAGGGGACCCTGGGAATAGGAACGCTGGTAGCGCGAAGAATCCTCGATCTTCTTTGAAGAAGCGATGGCTTCTCCAGCAACGATGATGGGACCGCGGTCAACTTCGGCGGCATGAAGGATGGTTCGCTGATTGCGTCCATCGGCATTGAGAGATGGTGCCTGAATGACCTTATTATTCGTCACAATCAGACCAAGGGCCGCAAACATCATCAAAACGATGACGAAAAGACGGCGAATCTGGGTATTCACAGGCGACCTCCCGCGTGTTCGGGGGTGTGGCGCTTCTTGGCATCAACAACGGGGAGATTGCCCGAGGTCCAGGTTGAGGGTGCCGAAGGACGACGTGAAGCATCCGATACGCGGATGAGAAGAGCAACAGCCAGCCATGAGGAGACCATCGAAGAGCCGCCCGCAGCCAAGAAAGGAGCGGTCAAGCCGGTGAGTGGAATCAGTCGGGTGATGCCGCCCAAAACCACGAAAATCTGGATGGCGAAAGAGAAGCTCAGACCCGTGGCAAGAAGCTTCCCGAAGCCGTCACGCACGCCGATTGCCGCGCGCAAGCCTCGTTCAATAAGAATCAAGTACAGGACCAAAATCGCCGCAAGGCCCGTAATTCCGAGCTCTTCAGCGAAAGAAGAAAGGATGAAATCCGAGTTGGCCAGGGGGACAAGCTGGGGATAGCCGCGACCCCAGCCCGTTCCCAAAAGCCCGCCCGAGGCCTGGCCAAAGAGGCCTTGGACCAGCTGGTAAGAGCCGCCGGCTTGAGCGTTGTAGACCTCGGGATCAAGGGCGTTGAGCCAGACCGAGAAGCGAGCACGAACGTGGCTGAAGGTGCTGATGGCAACAAGAACTGCAGGGACGAACATGAGGAAGCCGATGACCAGCCAGGAGACGCGATTTGTGGCGACATACAGGGTCGCAACAAAAAGGCCGAAGAAGAGCAGCGAGGTACCCAGATCCCGTTGAAGAACCAGGATGGCTACTACCACAAGCCATA